>JAGOBX010000211.1 GCA_017999075.1 Candidatus Babelota bacterium
CTGATATGCAAACATGTGAAAAAATTATAAATGTAGCAAAAAAATAAAAAATAAAAAATATTTATTGATTCGGAGGAAAAAATGAATAGAAAAATTGTTTTTATATTGTCAGTTTTATTGATTGCAGTTTGTTATATTGCTGAAGCTGCAGATTTGACTGTTACGGTGTATAATCAGGATTTTGCTGTAATAAAGGAAAAGCTTATTATTGATATGAAAGATAAGATTTTCGAATATATACATAAAGATATACCTTCGTCAATTGTTCCGACTTCTGTGAAGTTATATTCTTTGAAAAATGTAAATGGCATAACAATACTTGATCAGAATTATATTTATGATCTGGTAAGCAAAGAAAAATTGATGGCAAAATTTATTGATAAAGAAATTGAAATACAGATGGAACGGAAATTCTTTAAAGGAATTTTATTGAGTTCAGCAGGAGATAACTCTGAAGGAGGTTCGTACATATTAAAAACTGAAGAAGGAATTGTTTCAATTGATCCTGGAAAATCTGATTATATAAAGTATCCTGATTTGCCGGAAGGTCTGATAACTAGACCGTCGCTTAAATGGAAGATAAAAACAAATGAACCTGGGCTCAATGAATGCGGGTTGCTGTATGAAACAAAAAATATTGGATGGTCAGCAGAATACGTTGCAGTATTGAAAGAAAATGATTCGAAATTAGACATTAAAGGCTGGGTTAATATAAATAATAATACGTCGAAAACTTTTGAAAATGCAAAATTGAAATTAATGGCAGGGGATGTAGGCAGAGTTCATGATAATATTCCTAGATATGAGAAAAAACGGAATATGGTTATGATGGCTGCAGAAGCAGAAGATGCTCAACCTTCTTTTGCCGAAAAAGAATTTTTTGAATATCATTTATATTCGTTAAATGTTCCTGCTGATTTGTTGTCAAACTCGGAAAAACAATTATCTCTTATAGAATCAAATGATATTCCTGTTACCAAAAATTATATTTTTGATGTTATGAAGGATCTCAAAAAAATCTGTATTTTTATTGAATTTGAGAACACAAAAAAAAATAATGCAGGATTCGCTTTGCCAGGAGGAAAAGTAAGAGTTAATAAAATGGATTCTGAAGACGGTTCTTTGGAATTTATTGGAGAAGATAAGATTGAACATACCCCTGAAAATGATAAAATAAGTTTGATGCTTGGTAAGGCATTTGATGTGAAGGCTGACCGAATTCAAAAAAATTATAAGAGATATTCAAATGAAAGATGGGAAGAAACATACGAAATAACTCTGATTAACAGTAAAAGTGAAGATGTATCTGTAAAAGTGAGAGAAAATATGAATGGATATAAAAATTGGAAAATAAATTCAAATAATTATCCTTTTAAGAAAAATAATTCTCGCCAGACAGAGTTTGAAGTTAAAATTCCGTCAAAAGATAAAAAAGTTTTAACTTATACAGTTGAATATTCTGATTGATAAAAAATGTATGTTGAAAAAATGTGCGTTTATAATATTGATTTTAACCGGATTTTTTTTTGTTACAGCTAAACAAATGAATTCGAAAAACAGAGAAACATTTATAGAATACCAAAATGGGTTTGAACGTGTAAAAAATGCGAGAATTGAAAAAAATCATGTTATAAAAAAATATTTTGATGAAAAAAATGTAGAATACCCTCCTCAAAAAGTTTTCATTAGATGTTTTAAAAAAGAAAAAATCGTCGAATTATGGGTTAAACCTGAAAAAAAAGAAAAATTTATATTTTTAAAAGATTATAGAATTTGTAAGTCGTCAGGAAGATTGGGACCAAAAAGAAAATCAGGGGATATGCAGGTTCCGGAAGGTTTTTATTTTATAGAAAGATTTAATCCAGTAAGTAATTTTTATTTATCGCTTGGAATAAATTATCCGAATCAGTCTGATAAAATATTAGGAGATAAAATTAATCCCGGCGGCGATATTTTTATTCATGGAAGCGATGTCACAATCGGCTGCATACCTCTTGGAGATGAATATATAAAAGAATTATATCTTGTAGCAATAGACGTTAAATCTAAATACAATGAAAATATACAGGTTCATATTTTTCCCTGTAAAATGACTGATGAAAATATGAAAAATATATTAGAGCCGTTGATAAAACAGGATAATAGCCTTAAAGATTTCTGGCAGAATATAAGAACAGGATACGAATTATTTGAAAAAAACAGAATTTTATTTAAATATAAAGTAAACCAATCCGGAAAATACTCTTTTTTGAAATGATTAGTTTACAAACGTCTTAATTGATAATCAACAAAAATATCGGAAATAAATTTATTTTGTAAACTGATTATTTTAAAGCAGAAATATTATTTTGCTGATAAATAATTTTTGAATGTTTCAAAAACAGGACGGATATGTTCTGGAATAATTGAAAAAAATGAAGGGATATCTTGAAATGGTCTGTTATAAATAATGTCATTGGCAATTTTTTTGCTGACTCCTGAAATTGTTTTGAGAGAATCGTATTTTATTGAATTTATATTTATTGGATATGTCAATCCTGTAATTGATCTGAATCCATGGTTTACAATAATCATATCGTGAAATTTTTCTGTTATAATTTCATCAGCACATCCCGTTAAAATAGGATACGAACCGAATTGTCTGCAGTATGTAATATATTTATCTTTTTTTTCTGCAAATAGGTTTTTTAATATTCTGCCGAGCGGCGCTATTTTTTTTAACATTTCATTGTCAATATTCTCGCGTATTAGTTTTTTATATTGTTCAAAAATGTATTTTGATTTGTTGTTTTGTTTTGAAACTATCTGATTTATGAATGCTCCCTCGAATTTTATGGTCTGCCTTATATTTATTCTTCTTAAAAGAAGACCGTCATTAAACAATTTTAGCATAAAATCATAGTTGATTTTCCATGTATCTTCAGATTCCCCGCCCAATCCGAAAAGCAGATTTACTCCCGGTAAAAGCCTGGGCATGCCATTTTCAGAAATATCACTTCCAAGTTCATTTATAATTTTTACAGCATTATATGATTGCTGGGGGGTAGAATTTAAATTGTTTTCGCGTATTACGTTAATATCAAAAGATTCGCAGCCGAGAGCAAGAACATTTCCTCCAGTACAATATTTAACTAAAGATTTTATAACCTGTTTTGATTCTTCAGGAAAACTGCTTATTATTGCAGGATTTGCATTATCCGTATGCAGAGTAGAAATATTGGGTATAGATGTTCTGATTCCGCAAAATAATTTTTCGATAATATAAGGATTGGGTTTATAATTTTCAGGGGTTGAACCGTAACCGAATATGTCAGGCTGATTTCCAAGCCTGAAATGAACAATTCCGAAATTATTTAAAGAAGACATCTCGCTTATAATATTTTCTGGGAAACGGTATGATTGAAAATTCTCAAATTGTTCGACGCAGAATGAACATTTTACTTGACGAAGACATCCTGAATAAGTTTCTATTTCACAGATTATGTTTGGATAATTATGATGATGACGGACAATTTCAGAACCCAAACAGGCAAATAGTTCTTTATTATAAGAAATATTATTTGATGGTGTTTCTTTTCCCTGAAAAAAATCAAATATTTGTTTTAAGTAATTGCCTGAAGTTATAAGATTGAATTTTGAATAATCAAGAGGAAGAGGTTTTTTTCCGCCTTCAATAGTCCATCCTCGAGTTAAAGAACCGACTAAAATAAATTTTGAATTACTGAAATTTGAAATAATAAATGTTATTTCTTTAAATGTCATAGGATGGGTTGATAAATATTTTCCTGGAACGCTTAACCCGCCTATAATTATGATATAATCATAATGTCTTCCGGATAAATCATCATTTGATTTTTTTGAGTGTGAATTTCTTGAAACTTTTTTTTCTTCAGAAATATTTTTATTATTGAAAATAAATTGAAAATCTTTTCTGAGAGAATCTATGGTTTTGTAATCAATATTGTATTTAAAATTTTTTAGAAGACCGTATATATAGCGCGGATATGGACTTAGATATGGCGGCACTCCAAGACAAGATGGCTCGTCAACATAACCGTCAATAATTAGAATATTCATTTGATATAAAAAAATAGCGGCCGGAATAAGATTTTAGTCTTTTCCGGCCGGCTGTTTATCAGATTATTTAATTAGTTACTGCAGCATTTGGAGAACTGACTGAGGTCTCATATTAGCCTGAGTCAGCATAGCCTGACCTGCCTGCATTAGAATCTGTTCTTTTGTAAAATTAACCATTTCAGCAGCCAAATCAACATCGCGGATTCTGCTTTCAGCAGTCTGCAGGTTTTCTTTTGCAATTAAAACAAAGTTGTAAGTATGTTCCAATCTGTTCTGAATTGCTCCGAGCTGCGCTCTCTGCAATGAAACTTGATTTATTGCAGCTGACAATAAACCTATAGCGCTTTCAGCTTGAGTTCTTGTTGCAACTGTGAAACCTGTAGTTCCGTCAGTAAGTGTGTCAATGTTCATACCAGTAGTTGAAAAACTTGTTATATGAACAGAAAAAGTCTGATTTATGTTTGCACCTACATGGAATACCAATGAACCCGGATCCCCGATATTACCAACTATTCCGTAAGAACCATTCAATAAATATTTTGTGTTGAATTGAACGCCTGTCTGCATACGATCAATTTCACATAACAACTGGGTTATTTCAAGTTGTATAAAGTTTCTGTCTGAATCAATTAAAGTATCGTTTGAAGACTGAACAGCTAATGTGCGCATTCTTTGAAGTATACTGTGAATTTCTTCAAGAGCTGATTCTGCTGTTTGAATTAATGATATACCGTCCTGAATGTTTCTTGAAGCCTGATCCAATCCGTAAATCTGAGTTCTTAATTTTTCACTTATAGCTAAACCTGCAGCATCATCTGCAGCTCTGTTTATTCTATAACCGCTTGATAATTTTTCTAATGAACTATTAATTCTGAAGTTTGTTAAGGTAAGTTGTCTGTGCGAATACATCGCGCTGACATTATGCATTATTCTTAATCCTGATTCCATACTCATTTTAATCTTCCTCCTTGAAAATCAAAAACAAAATTTAATTTAAAATTGTAAAATAAAATCGCAGATGTTAAATTTTTTTGCCCTCAATTAAACATCCTTGTTTAATTTTTCTGAAAATATATTTCGAAAAATTTGTACTGACTTTTTTGCCTGACATAAAGTCCGGCGAAACACTAAGAGTTTAAATTCACCTCCTGTATATTTATGCCAACAACGCTAACCCGTCTTCCATTTAAGACAGGTTCGGGTTTTAATTGAGAAATCAATGTTTACCCGTCCTTGGTCTTTTGATTAAATCCTTTTTTTTAAATCAGCATTTATATAAATTACTTATATTTAATTACTGATTTGTTGTTGTAATGTATTCTTTTTATCGGTATGTATTCAAAAAAACTTTAGCTGTTTTTGAAAAAATAATTTATCTGATTTGTTTTTAATGAGTTAAATCGCGTTCTGATGTTTTGTTTTGTTTGATTTATGAGAATAATAAATTGTTTATTTTTATTTTTAATTTGTTTATATGATTGAAATTTTTATTTTGAATATATGTATATGAAAATTTGTATTTGATATTATTGTTTATTTTTATTATATTTTTTAATATTTTTTCCATTATCGAATCGTCATAATAACAATAAGTCAGATTCTGCAGTAAATTGATAATGCTTTCTTTTTGGGATGCTGGTTTTAATTCAGAGTTTATGCTGTTTTTTTGTTTAATGGAATAAAGTTTAACAGGATTTAGAAAAATTATACAATCGATTTTGTTAAATAAAAAAAATTTTTCAAAAAAAGGATGAGAACATATTTCGGTTTTGGTTCCTGAAGTTTTTAATAGTATAGTATCATTGGAAAGCAGATTTATATTAGAATCAGAATCGGCAAGCTTTGAACTTATCGTGGTTTTTCCGGCATTATTTTTTCCGCAAAATAATATAATTTTATTTTTATATTCAATTGCGGATGAATGTAAACTTATACCATTAAGTTTTTTTTCAAGATATAATTGCAGCAGAAATCTTAACGCGGGTTTAACATAAAAAATCGGAGTATCGGTTTTAATGAAATTTAAATTGTAATTTGAAATTTCAGCAATTGACTTATTATTTTTGTTTTCGTCATTTATTAAATATTCTTCGCCATTTTGTTTTAATGCGGTTAGCTGTGGTCTTTTATGAATTTGCGAAGCGGTTTTTATATGTTTTAAATCAATGAATAATTCGTTTGTTACAGATCGTTTATTATCTTTATATAAATCAGGAAACAACTTATTTAAACATAAACCGCATTTTTGTGAAAAATATATTTTTTTATCAAAAAGCTTTATATAATCCATTTTAAATTAAAAATTTTCCATATTTTGTTTTTATATTATCATGTAT
>JAGOBX010000212.1 GCA_017999075.1 Candidatus Babelota bacterium
TGTTGTCTGCGAAGAGTTTTGTAAAAATAAATTAATAGAACATTTGAAAAATAAAATAATGATATTGAGCGGCGGCCAGGCATTAAGAGGTTTGTATGACAGTGATTTGAAGATAATAGATAATTACGGGCCTGCTGAATGCACTGTGGTTTCTACCGCTAAAACATATAATATTGAAAATAAAAGTAAAAATATAACAATAGGAAAACCGATTAATAATGCCTTGATTTATATATTAGATAAATACAAATGTTTGCAGCCGATAGAAATAAGCGGTGAAATATGTATAGCAGGTGCAGGGTTGGCGCGCGGATATTTGAATAATGAAAAATTAACAGCTGAAAAATTTATTGAATGGAATGGAAAAAGAATATACCGGACAGGAGATATCGGGAGATGGAATGAAAATGGAGAAATTGAGTTTTTAGGCAGAATAGACGATCAGGTTAAAGTACGCGGATTTAGAATCGAACTTGGAGAAATAGAAATGGCTTTGTCAAACCATCCTTTAATCAGAGAAAATATAGTTTTAGCGAAAAAGTTAAAAGATGGAGAAAATGAACTGATAGCGTATTACACTTTGAAAAATCAAGAATTGGCAGATAATCGAATTGGTGAATTGACTGAAAGTGAAAATTCTAATGATTTAAAAAAATTACAAAATAATATTAGTAAATCCGGAAATTTGAAATTAACAGTTGGCGAGATTCGAGAATTTTTAGGAAAGACTCTTCCTTTATATATGATACCTGCGTATTTTATAGAACTTGAAAAAATGCCATTGAATTCCAGCAGTAAGATAGACAGGAAAAATCTTCCGCTTCCATCAGAAGAAGGTTTGATTAGAATCAGAGAATATAAGAATCCTGAAACCAAATCAGAAAAAATATTAGTGCAGATTTTAAATGAAGTTTTAGGAGTAAAGAAAATAAGTGTTTTGGATAATTTTTTTGAATTGGGCGGAGATTCTATAAAAGCAATACAGGTAATCGCCCGTTTAAATATGAAAGATTTTCATATTGAGATTAAAGATATTTTTCAATCTCCGGTCATAAAAGATTTAGCGCAAAAATTAGTAAAGAAAAAAAGAAAAATAGAACAAATAAAAACAAGTGGAAAATCTCCCTTAACTCCAGTTCAGAAATGGTTTTTTGAACTTGAACATGGTAAAAAAGGGCATTTTAATCAGTCGTTGATGCTGGAAAGTTCAGAACGTATTGACGAAAATATTATAAAGACTGTATTGGGAAAAATAGTAGAACATCACGATGCGCTGAGAATGGTGTATAAAAAAAATGATAATGAGATTATACAGGAATATAAAGACGAAGCTGAAATATATTTTGAAATAATGGATGTCTGCAAAATAACAGATTCAAAGAAGATAGTAGAAGAACATTGTCAAAAAATTCAATCTGGAATTAATCTTGAAACAGGGCCGTTAATGAAATGTGTCTTGTTTAGAACAGAAGAAAAAGATTTACTGCTTATAGTAATCCATCATCTTGTGATAGACGGAGTGTCGTGGAGGATATTGCTTGAAGATTTGAATTACGGGTATAGCCTGGCATTGAATAAGGAGGAAGTAAAGTTCCCGTTAAAAACAGATTCGTTTAAAAAATATGCGGAAGAGTTAATTAAATACAGTACAACACCGCTATTATTAAAAGAATTGGAATATTGGCAGAAAATGATTGATAATTCTGCACACGAATTTTTTAATGCTGTAATTTTATTAAAAAATATAAAAAATGAGACTTTAGTTTTAGAAAAAGAATTAACTGAAAAAATTTTGAGATCAGTTCATTTCGCGTATAATACAAAAATTAATGATATTCTGCTTGCAGCTCTTGCTGATGCATTTCATAAGAGTTTTGGAAAAGAAAATTTATTGGTTGAACTTGAGACTCACGGCCGAGACGAAATATTAAGAGACATCAATATAAGCCGTACAATCGGCTGGTTTACTGCAATGTATCCTTTAATTCTCAAAAATTATGATGATATATCAAAATTAATCAAAGAAACTAAAGAAGTGCTTAGGCGCGTGCCGAATAATGGAATAGGTTACTGGATATTAAAATATCTGACTCCTTATGAACATACAAAATCCCTCCAATTTGATAAACTTCATCCGCAAGTGTTATTTAACTATTTAGGAGAAATGTCTTCGAATGAACAGTCAAAATCCATATTTGATTTTTCACAAACAGGTTCGGGAAAAAGTATAAGCAGCGATTTTGAATTGAGGCATCCGATAGAAATTAATGCAGTTACAGTTGATAATAAAATTAATTTCGACATTGCATATAATCCTGAAATATATTCACAACAACAAATACAATTATTTTTTGAAAATTATAAAACTGCGTTATCTGAAATTGCCGAACATTGTATTTCCAGGAATTATTCTGAAAAAACACCGTCGGATTATACAATCAAGAATATGTCAATAAGCGATTACGACATATTAAAAGATAAATACTGCGGAAATATTGAGGATATTTATCCGCTAACTTCTCTGCAGGAAGGAATGCTTTATCATTATATAGCAGATAATGCACAATCAGATATGTATTTTGAACAGACAACACTTACAATTAATGAAGTATTAAACATCGAAAAAATAGAATACGCGTTTAATAAAATTATTAGTAGGCATAAGGCTCTGCGTGTGCGTATTGCATATAATGGATTAGATGCGCCTAAACAGGTTGTTTTAAATAATAATTATCTTAATATTAATTATAATAATGCTAAAAATGAAACCGATATTAAACAGTTTATTGAAAATTATAAAGTTAAGGATAGAACCACAAAATTCAATTTGGAAAATGATTTGCTTTTAAGAGTTTCAGTTATTGAAACTGATGTAAGTCAATATGTAATGATTTTGAGTTTTCATCATTTAATAATTGACGGCTGGTGCAATGCAATAATTTTTAATGAGTATCAGAAAATTATGGCAGGCAAAGAAGAAGTGCTTGAACCTGCTATTGATTATAAATTATATATAGATTGGCTGCAAAATAGAGATTATATTGCAGCTGAAGAGTTTTGGAGGGAATATCTTGATGGTTATGATACTCCCACAAAAATTGGTTTTATATATGATGAAACAAAAGATAATATATTTGCTGAAGATTCGCTTGAATTAGGCGAAGAAGAAACAAAAAAAATGATGCAGTTTACTTCATTTAATAATATTACTGTTAACACGCTTTTAAATACTGCGTGGGGAATAGTTTTAGCAAAATATAATTTTACTTCAGACGCTGTTTTTGGAACTGTTCAATCAGGCAGACCGCCTGAGATAAAAGGTATTGAAAAGATGATGGGTCTTTGCATTAATACTGTTCCGGTCAGAATCAGGATAAATAAAAATGAATCGAATATTGAACTGCTTAGAAGAATACAGAAAGAATCAATTTTATTGCAAGAAAACGGATATTTAAAACTGTCACGAATTAATTTTTTGAGTTCTTTAAAAAATGAACTTTTTAATCATATAATAGTTTTTGAAAATTATCCGTTTGAAATAAATGATAATGACAAGGATACCGTTTCCGGTAAAATTACGGATATTGATGTTTTTGAAAAAATTAATTATGATTTTCATATAACAGCGCATATATCTGATAAATTCAGAATTAATTTTTCATACAGTGAATCTTATTTTACAAAACAAAAAATTGAACTTTTGAAAACTCATTTGAAAAATATTTTGAATGAATTTATTAATAACCCGTCAGCAAATATTGAAAATATTTCAATATTAAGTGATTATGAAAAAAATATATTTTTAAAATTCAGCAATCCGTATAAGGTTCAAAATATTCGAAAAACTGTAGTTGATTTTTTTGAAAGTAAGGTTTCGGAAAATCCGGATGCAATTGCTTTGTTGACAGTTGATAAAGAATTTACTTATAATTATATTAATTCGGAATCCAATCGATTGGCAAATTATTTAATAACGCATATGAAAGTATCGCCGGAGGAAATAATAGCAATAGAATTGCCGCGTTCTGAAAAAATGATTATAGCTATATTAGGGGTATTAAAAGCAGGATGCGCATACCTTCCGGTTTCGTTGAATGAACCTGAACCCAGGAAAAACAGAATGATTGAAATGGCCAAGGTAAGATATTCTATATCTGAAAATAAACAAAATAATAATAATATAGAAACAATATGTTTTAATGAATTTCAAAAATTTGAACAGATATCAAATCCAACATTAGAAATTAAAATGAACAGCCTTGCTTATATAATTTTTACATCAGGTTCTACAGGAGAACCAAAAGGCGTTATGATAGAACATCTGAATTTATCCGATTATGTACAGACATTTTCGAGTTTTTTTAATATCAAAAACACTGATGTTGTTTTACAGCATCTGTCATATAATTTTGATGCTTCGATAGAAGAAATTTTTCCAATATTGACTCACGGAGGAAAACTTGCTCTTGCTCCATCGCTCGATGATACTACAGAATTTATTGATTTTGTAAATAAAAATAAAATAACAGTAATTTCAACTGTGCCGGCGCTTTCAGAAATTTTTAACGAAAATGTTGAACGATTGACATCATTGAGAATTTTTATATGCGGCGGCGATACTTTGAAATATTCTTCAATTGATCGAATAATAAATTATTGTGATGTTTATAATACTTATGGCCCTACGGAAAGTACAGTATGCGCCGCATATTTTAAAATTGAAAAAGAATATAAGAATATTCCTATTGGCAAACCGATTAATAACCGGAAAATAATTATTGTGGATCGTTTTGATAAAGAATGTCCTGCTGGTGTTCCAGGAGAAATATTGATATCAGGCTCAGGGCTGGCGCGAGGGTATCTTAATGACGTTTTATTAACTTCTGAAAAATTCATTAAATTGAACAATGAAATTTTTTACCGAACCGGAGATTCGGCAAGGTGGATGGAAGACGGAAATATAGAATTTTTAGGGAGAATAGATAATCAGGTGAAAATTCGTGGATTTAGAATCGAACTTTGTGAAATAGAAGCTGCTGTTTCCAAACATCCTGCTGTTAAAGACTCTGTTGTTGTTGCAAAAAAATTAAAAGGCGAAGAAAAGGAACTGGTAGCGTATTACACTTTAAAAATTGACGAGTCTGCGGATAATCGTATTGACGAACTTGCGGTTAATGAAAATTCTGAAGACCTGAAAAATTTACAAATTCGTAAATCCGGAAATTTGAAGTCAGCAGCTGTTGAGATTCGTGAATTTTTAACAAAGTTTTTGCCTGCATATATGGTTCCGGCATATTTTGTGGAATTGAAAAAAATTCCGTTGACTGCAAGCGGTAAAATTGATAAAAAAAATTTGCCGAAACCGGTTGAATCTGAAAATTGTTTTGTTAAAAACGCTGAAACAAAGAATGAAATGTTGTTGGAAGAAGTTTGGAAAAAAGTTTTTAAAATGGATGGGATTGGTGTTAATCAGGATTTCTTTGAACTTGGAGGTGATTCAGTTAAACTTATTTCAATTGTTGCAGCTTGCCGTGGCATAGGCCTTAAAGTCACAGTTAAAGATATTCTTGAAAATAGGACAATCGAAAGGATTGTGAAAAATATGGCTGGCGAATTCAGCGGTCTGCTGCAGATTCATAATGAATTCGGTAAAAAAAGTTTAATAGCGTTTCCTTTAATTATTGGGTTCGGTTATGCTAATGCTGCTATGGCTGCTTATTTGAAAAAGCATACGCTTTATACTGTTGACTATAAAATATCGGATGATTTATTTGATGAATATTATAATGAAATAATTCGAGCAAATGTTGAAAAACCTTATTCTCTGTTCGGATATTCAGCAGGCGGTAATCTGGCGTTTGAATTTGCTAAATATTTGGAAATGCGCGGTGAAATGATTGAATTGTTATGGTTGTTTGATGCTCATCCTAAAACTGAAATATATGTTTCAACTAAAGAAGAATTCGATAAATTAGTTGGAGATATTCGGAAATCAGATGATTATATTTCAAATGATGAAAAAAGAATCATTTCATTTGAAACTGAAAAACGTATCCGTGATTTATATTATAAAACATCAGAACATTATAACAATTATTTTAATAATTTGATTACAGATGGAAAAATATCCGCAGATATAATATGTATTTGCTCTCCTGAATCGGAAGTTAAGCCGGATTGGTCAAAATTTACAATGGGAAAATATGAAATTTTGAATGGTGCGGGCAAACACGAAGAAATGATGCAGTCTGAATATATAGCACAAAATTGTTCGTTTTTGAATATGCCGGATGAAAATTGAAAGCCGAATTATTTTTAAAATGAAATTGTAAAATGTCATGCGGTCATTTTTTTATAATGACACAATTTACAATATATTATAATC
>JAGOBX010000213.1 GCA_017999075.1 Candidatus Babelota bacterium
CCCTGGGAAACTTTTTAATATGGATGGAAATAATTTAAGTTTTATTGAGTTCGAAACTTTCAAAAATATTTTTTAATGTTTGGTTATTGCGGGTTGCTGACCGCCGAATAATTCAGCAATTTTATCCTGCGTCAGCCCATTATTCTCATTATGCAGAAAAAATTCCACTTTTACTTTACCATTACTATTCGGTAAAAGTGTTGATTTATTTGGATAAAATTAGAATAAAATAAGACATTGTTTTTTTGTTTATAATTCGAAATATAAATCATCCAATAGGACATTTTCCTTTTATGAATTCGAAAATAGGACGAAATATTTCGAAATATTTTGATTCAACTGTGGGAACAATATTTTGAGCAAAATTGACTTTTTGCTTATCACTAATAAATTTTATAAAATTATCTGTTCGAGTTATATCTTCAATAAAATAATTCTCTAATCCTTGAACTCCATAAAATAACAATTCTATCGTTAATAAAGATTTGCCGCCGTATGTTCCTCCAGTATTACTATTAATTACCTGTTTAGCAATCAATGAATTAGAAGGAACAGGTAATAACATTGAGTAGGAATTATAATTTTTATATTTTTTTGTTAAACATTTATATGGATCGCTTTGAATATCATCTCCTAATTGATTCCAATCGTTATACGCTTCATCAAAATCGAAAATAGAAAAAAATATTCTATCACGATAATTTTGATATAAGTCTGTATCCTTCATCAGATTTCGTAAAAAATTTTTTGAAAATGCGTTTTGTATCTCGAATTTTCTTTTTTCCAAAGGATAAAGCTTGTTCCATGCGGTTTCAAATATCATTTCATCAGAAACTCCTTCAGTAAACAAAATCGGCTGTGTTGTCTTTTTCAAGATTTTGTTAATGCACTTTATGATTTCATTTTCTGAATATGTCATTAGACCGGCGGAGAGTGAAGAAATAATATCTTTTTTGTTTGCTGCGCCTGCTTCTGCAGCATAATTGCGTAATTCGAAATTTACTAATCGTTCCTGTTCTAAAGCTGCGATAGTTGAAGGGCTGTGAGTAGTTAACAATACATGATTTTTTCGCCGCGCCGGTTCGGAAATCATATTGGTTTGCTTAAGGAATTCAAATTGCCATTCCGGATGTAAGAATGAATCAGGTTCGTCCATTAGCGTCAGACAATTTCTATCCTGAAATGATTCTAATAATGAATATAAATAAATTGATTGGAACTGACCATCGCTGAAATAATTAATGTCTTGCTGTTGATCATTTTGCAGAGTTACATTAAATTTGATGTCATCGATAATATCAATAATCTTAATTTCATTAAATAATTCTATTAGTTTATCAACAGAATCGGATTGAAATTCTTTTTTGAATTTTTTTATGCTTATAAAATATTTGTAATATGGTTTATTTACATTGGATATATAACCGCTTAGTCGTAATTCGGGAACATCGCAAGTTGATAATCGCCGAAGGAATTCTCTTGCCTGTCCCTCTATTCCCCAAAAAAGAGTTTTATCATCAGCGCGATCAATTTTAAAAGTGCGCCTAACTATATACGGACGTTTTAATGTGATGATAAATTCTTGCTCAACATTTTGAATCCCAAGTTTTTCTTTAATACCTTTAGCAATATTTTCATCAAAAGGTTGTGTAAGAAATATGGTTATAAGTAATTTTTTATATGCCCTGTCAAAATACATAAATCTATTGAAATCAACATTTTTTCCGCCGCGAAAAAACCGTTTAATCATTGCCTGAAATTTTGAATTTGAATAATTCACATTTTCATTATGTCCGGAATAATAGATGAGTATGTTATCAGGCAGCGGTGTATCCGAGATACGTTTTCTCGCTGTTCCGTTAATTTTAAGAATATTATTTTTCCATTCGATTTCAGTAGATGCATTATTAATTTCAAATTTAATTGTATATTCAAAACTAATAATCGGCCGAGCCCTTCTATTATTAAACTCATATAAATGCCGAAAAATCTCAATTAATGCTTCAAATAAATTTGATTTGCCTGTTCCATTTTTTCCGACAAAAACATCGATAAAACTATTTCCATCAAAATTTAAATTGAACTCTTTTAGATTTTTGTATCGACTTATATAAATTGTTTTTAATCTCATTTGTTTTGTATTTGCGCTAAAACAGCGTCGAATATTTTGATTTTTTTTTCTTCGCTTGATTTTATTTGTTTATCAAGCGTATCGCAAAGAGTCATAAGCCGCTCGATTTTGGTTACTATACGTTTTTGCTCGGGAAGAGGCGGAAGTGGAAATAAATAATTTCTTAAAAATCCTAGTGAAACAAAACTTTGTACTGCCCCAGAAGAGATTGCTTTCATTTTTTTTTGCGTATAAAAAAAATAATAGTAAACAAATTTTGTATTTGGCGTATTATCTCGATAATATTTAAAAAGAGCAATATTTTTTATTGAAAATTCATCATTGGTATTTACAATAACCGGATTTCCAATACTACCTATCATTGCAAAAAGAATATCACCTTTTTCAACTTTAGATCGTTCTATTGTTTTTAAATGATCCTCTTTTGAAATAAATTTTATATCATCAAAACTAAGTTTACCTGTATATAAATTTTTACTTGTAATAAGCGGGTAACCGACTTGTACATATTTGGGAGTATCATGAGTTCCATCTCTAACATCTAAAGCATCGTTTAATCTTACCCATTCCCAGCCTTTTGGCAATTCGTATGGAATTTCATTTGGTTTAATTGGCGGCAGCGGTTTAGGTTCTTTAATTTTGCCTTCTTTAATCAGACGCTTTTTTTCTGATTCAATTTCTTTTAAGAGTTCGGATGCCGGCGGGTCATTTGGGTTCTGCGGCACAAGTTTGCCTTGCATTGCAATTTGGAGTATTGCTTTTTTCAATTCCAAAATATTTTCCGAAATAGAATATAATTTTGAAAATTGCTTAGTAATAAATTGCCAGGATTTATTAAATTCATTTGGCTGTTTTGAATTTAAAAGCCGATTTAACGCAGAAGTATGAACTGCTAATTGTTTTTGATTGCGTTCATTTTTCTGTTTTTCTAATGTATCACATAATGCCATTAGTTGATCAATTTTTGAAACGATACGTTTCTGCTCGGTGAAGGATGGAAAAGGAATTAAGAATTTAGCAATATTTGCCATACTTAAATTTGCTCGAGCATTATCAACTTGTTTAGAAAACATATATGATAGGCAAATAGAACTATTTAAAAAATATAACAAATAATTTAAATCTGTATATTTGCCAATATATATCAACCTAATTAAACAAACTGCTTGATTTATATTTGCAATTTCATCTAAATCGTAATATGCCACTCGACCAATAGAAGCGCCAACAATATTCATTAATATATCGAATTTTTGTAATATTGATCTCGGTTCTATTTCATTAAATTTGTATTCGACATATTTTTTATTATTAAATTTAAGTTTAAAATTATCTACATTTTCACTTGTTATAAATAAAATCCCATTTGATGAATCTGTATAATTTATTCCTTGCCAATTTGGCGATGAACCTTTAGTAATTAAAGCAGAAATCTCCCCCAATCTCACCCACACCCAATTCTCCGGTAATTCATACGGTATTTCCTCATTCTTTATCTGCGGCAGCGGTTCCTGTTTTTTGATTTTTCCTTCTTTTAGTAATCTTGATTTTTCAGCTTCGATTTCTTTTAATAGTTCTTTGGCAGGCTGGTCATTTTTATTTTGCGGCGCGAGTTTACCTTTCATAGCGAGCGATAAAATCAGCCCGCGCAGTTTTTTTATGCCGTCAGGCGTTTCAAGGGCTATATCAAAACAGCGCTGTAATGAATCCATTACTTTCCTCCAAGCGCCTGCATCAATTCTTTTTTCAACAGCTCGCGTGTTGAAATAAGTTGTTTTGATAATTCTTCATATTCAGCCATCAGCGTTTCAGGGTCGCCGTATTCGATTTCAACAATATGCGGATTTTTGAAATCGAGATTATAATTTTTTTCTTCAATTTCTTTTGCAGTAACTTTCCAGGCATATTCATTTGTTTTCCGTTTATTCCACCATTTTTTTTCGCGTTCAAATTCTTCAATAGTCAAGGGATTACGGCGCGAATAAGATTTATAACCTTCAGGATATGGATGCTCAAAAAACCATACGAATTTAGTAGGTCCGCATTTATCGAAAAATAAAATATTAGTGTTAATGTTTGTATATGGACTGAATACGCTTTTCGGCAGACGAACGATTGTATGCAGATTAAAATCCTCAAGCAGTTCCTTTTTCAAAGTTGTTTTCACGCCCTCGCCAAACAGAAAACCGTCAGGCAGGACAACAGCGGCGCGGCCTGTATCCTGTTTCAATCGATGCATAATAAGCACCATAAATAAATCCGCGGTTTCGCGCGTTCTGTATTTCAAGGGAAAATTATTTTCAATGCCGTCTTCTTCCATACCGCCAAAAGGCGGATTTGTAATCACAATATCAACCCTGTCCTTTGGTCCGTAATCTTTGAGCGGTCTGCTCAATGTATTATCGTGTTGAATATTATTTGGCACATCAATTCCGTGAAGCATCATATTTGTAACTGCAAGCATATGCGGCAGCGGCTTTTTTTCAACGCCAAAAATTGCAGCGGTTAGAATATCGTTGTCATTTCCTGTTTTAATCTGTTTTTTCAAATGTTCAATTGTATTTGTTAAAAAACCGCCGGTTCCGCAGGCAGGGTCAAGCACAGATTCGCCTAATTGCGGGTTAATGATATCAACCATAAATTGCGTGACTGCGCGCGGTGTATAGTATTCTCCGGCATTGCCGGCAGACTGCAGGTCAGCGAGTATTTTTTCATAAATATCATTGAAAAGATGACGGTCATCTGAAGAATTAAAATCAAGATCATTCTGGATTGTATTTATAACCTGCCTGAGCAGAATCCCTGATTTCATATAATTATATGCGTCTTCAAATATACTGCCTACAACTTTACCCTGCGCCGATACTCCGGCTGAAGTTGCCAGTCTTTTTAATGCTGGAAAAAGATCGTTATTGACAAAATCAATCAGTTCATCTCCAGTCATACCTTCAGCATTTGCAGCCCAATTTGTCCATTGAAACCGCGATTGCAGCGGCGATTTATAATTATTGACAGTAATCTTCCATTCTTTTTCTTTATCATCGAATATTTTTAAAAACAAAAGCCAGACCATCTGGCTTATACGCTGGGCGTCGCCGTCAACGCCGACATCCTTTCGCATTATATCCTGAATAGTTTTAATCAATGTGTTAATTGGCATTTATTATTCCCCGTTTTTTTTGAAATTATGCGCTGTATAGCGCTTTTTCCAAATCTAAAATTGCCTGATTATAGTTATCCAGACCGCCAAAATTTTTTATTATTTCAATAGGAGTTCCGAAGCCGGTAAATGGAGTAATCGTTAATATTTTGGTTTCTTCAATATGCTCAATTCCTTCGTCGGCATATTTATCAAGCAGCGCATCCAATACTTTCCGCGCAGGTTCGCTGTATTTAGTGAAATAATTTTTTTTCTTAACATTTTCAGCGCGTTCTTTACGCGTCAAAGGCGGCATATCCCAGACAATATGGCAGATAATATCAAAAGGGTCAAGAATTTTCCCGATTTCTTCTGATAATGCTTCAAAGAAAACGCCTTGATTGGCAAGTTCTTCTATTATCGCCCGCTTTTTCTCTGTATTATTCCATCTTGTTAAAAAATCATTAAGCGTAGAATATTCTTTGTTAAGCGTTTTCTTAGTGTAATCTTTTAGCGATTCTGTTATCAATCTTCCGTTTGCATCAAAATATTGAACGCGCTCGGAAACCACAGAAACCTCAACATTATTAACATAATATTTTCTGATTTTATTTTCAGATTCAAAAGGATTTTCATTCGTAAAATTATTTTCCTGAATTCCGGTTTCAGTTTGATTGTTATTATCTTCAGGATTTATATTTTCAGAATTATTGTTTTGATTGTTTTGATTATCAATATTATTCAAATCAGTTTCGTCCGGCGGCACAGGCGATTCGCCTTGTTTTGGAACATATATCATAACAGGGGCGCCGTCAAAGTCAGGGTCTGCAAATAATTCAGTGGCTTTTTTAAAATCAATTATAGTAAAATAAAATTTATTGTAATCTTCATTAATTCTTGTGCCTCTGCCGATTATTTGTTTGAATTCAGTCATTGATTGAATCCGCTGGTCAAGCACTATCAATTTACAGGTTTGCGCATCTACACCGGTAGTCATCAATTTTGAAGTAGTCGCAATAACAGGGTAGCGCGATTCAGGAAAAATAAAATTATCGAGCTCAATTTTACCTTCTTCATTATCGCCGGTAATACGCATAACATATTTTGAATTCT
>JAGOBX010000214.1 GCA_017999075.1 Candidatus Babelota bacterium
ATTCTAAACTGTACGGTATAAAAAATAATATAAATGATATTATTGTTGCTGCTTTAAAAATTTCTTTATTAAATAAATTATTTATAAAAACATGGGAGTGCATCAAAGTTAAAATGAATGTCATGAATATGAATAAAATTAAAATATAATTACTTGATTTAAAGATATATTTTTTTAAATATAGAAATCCTCTCAGTCCAAATGTTAAAAAACAAAATAACATTATAATTATATACTCAAAAGAAATAACGTTTGAATATATTAAAGTATCAACTGATAATTTATGATATATTTTTGATAAAAATAAAATCGGCAAATTGACAATTGCAAAAACAGGCAATAATATCAGCATAATAAACAAATGCAGGGAAAGCCATGAACAATTTTCTGAACATAAATTTTCAGGTTGTAAAAAAATACATAAAAATATCTTTATTATAAAAAACATTATTATTATTATTGTTAAATAAACGAATATTCTCATAAAATCAAAATGAAAACTGAAATTAAAAAAATAATTCAACGACAGAAATAGGGATAATATGACAAAATTTTTTAACTTTGCCGCTTCAAAAAAAAATATGTAAGAATAGTTAAGAATAAATCCTGAAAATATTATCAAAGAAAAATAATTATAATTTATTTTTATTAACGGCATCGCTGTCAGCAATAAAAAAAATATTATAGAAACATAAGAATTGAATTTACTTCCCACTTTTTTTAAAAACATTTTGTAACCGGCTATAAAAATAAAAGAGTTTAAGCAATAAATAATAAATATATAACAATATTTAAACGGAATTCTTAAATATTCAAGCAAAGGATACAAATATGACAATAAGATATTATGTATTGTGAAAATACCTGAGCTCAATTTTTCTTCGGTAAATAGCGTCAAAAACTTTGATTTATTTATTAATATACCATTTGAAACAATATCTGCTGCAGTTTTATATGAAATACGGTTTTCAGTTGAAGAGAAAAATATATTTCGTTTAAATATAAGTTCAGGATAAAAAAATATGAAAAAAAACAATGCTATACAAAATAATTTCAGAATATCTTTCATCAAATATTTTTCCATATAAAATATTTTGCAAATATGTAACAACCCAATAAAAATGTAGCTATATAATTAATGACTATAAACAATTTCAAAATATTATCCTGATATTCGATTTCAACAATATTATTTCCAGCAGGCAGGTTAAAACCCATAAAATATCGGAAAATTTTATAAATTTCAGCTTTCACTCCATTTATTTTCAAAGTCCATTTTGAATCAAAAGGCTGATTAAAAAATACAATATTTTGTTGTTCAGCAACTGATTTAATCATAAATTTATCCGCATTAATTTTCAATATTTCTATGACTGCTTGGTGGTTTTCAGGAATACTTACATCCTGGTTAATAAAACCTTCAAAAATAAGCTTATTATTATTTTCAATTGTTTTAAATGGAAAAACAATAAATTTTTTATTAAAATATTTCTGATAATAGGAATAATCTTTTTCAATTAAAATTGATTCTGTAATTTTTAATTTAAAATTATGATAAGGAGACTGTGAATCGTTTTTTTTAACCGGAAAATAATTTTTTTTATGAACAAAAACATCGGTATATGAATATATTTCAGGATAATTTTCAGTATGATTTTTCGGCTCATCAATCGTATATATTGTATTATCAAAATGATGGTTGGATTCTATTGCAGCGCAAGTTGTCTGCGGCAATTTTTTAAGTGACTCAAAAGGATAATCATCTTTAAATATTGAAATAAACAATATTTCAAAAATTAAAATAAACAAAACAATAATTTTAGCAGTTATAATTTTATTGCACATGCATTTAACAAAAAACAAATAAGAAAGACCTGTTATAAAAAGGTAATAAATCAATATATATTTTAAAGAACTTAATTTCCCTTCAGAATTAAGAAAAAATAATCCGATTATAATAAATATTAATATAAAAATGATTATATTCATGATTTTTCTTACATTTTTAAATGAGTATTGATGACGGTTATTTATAAAAAAATCAAGATAATAGCAAAATGGCACAACAAAAATTATAGTAGAATAGTGTATAAGATATCCGCTCCACCTCTGAAGCTGAATGTTAGGAATCAACCAGCTGAAAAAATTATAAACGGATGAAGATGAATTTTTTAAAATAAAAATTGTTGAAGGAACTATTATAATCGAATAAAAAACAGGGGTATATTTAGAATACTGTTTCAAAAATAATCCGACCATAATAATAATTATTGCAAACCAGCCAATATATAAACCATTTAAATTCGACGGCAGCATAAATTTAAAATATTCATAATTAATATTATCAAATGATAATTCTTTGGAATCCATAAAACTGCGCGGCATATCAAATTTTTTTATGTAACTGAAATAAATGTATAAATTAGGAAATAATATAATGCCTGAGGATAATAAAACGAGTATTACAAATATTTTGTTGTTTTTAAAAAAACAGATTATATTATTAAAATTAATCATTCCAAAATACATTGAAATTAAACTTCCGATGATAATTGAAATGCCGCAAAAGTACATTGACGCCGAATCTATAAGCGAATAATGAAACATTAAAGCTGTAAGCAATATTAATATTATAAAATTTTTTTTAGATTGGCCGTTATAAAAAAAGTCAAAAACTGAATTAATAAAAAAACCAAAAAAAATTGTCGAAGGAGTATAATCCAAATCCGCAGAATAAAAACCGAATAATGTCAAAAATATAAAACAATAAATCAAAATCTGTCTGTCCCGGGTAAATCTTCTAAGTATTAAATAAAAACCTGCTGTTAAAAACAAATTATTAAAAAATCTGTAAAATAATAAAAAAAGGTATTTAAACGGAATCTGATTCAAAGAAAATAACTTAACTGTAAAACCCAGTATTAAATTTTGTATAGAATAAATTCCAAGCCAAGTATGGTAAATTGCTGAAGGCTCGCCACAATTTTTTTCTGCTGCAAAAAAAGGAATATGCATTTTACTGAAATTGTCAACTGCATAATAAAACAGGTTATAAACCCTTAACGGATCATCGCCTATATAAAATAATGACTTGTTAAAATACAAATCATTATGAATAACAATGTAGATTCCCAGCAGTATTATATTTAAAGCAAATAATCTTATGATGATTTTCATTGAAAATATTATTTTAAAAAAATAAAAAAAGACAAGGAAATAATATATTGCTGAATACCCTGATTTTATTAATCGGACATTAAATTAATGAATGAGTTTATTTCAAAAGATGAGTCATCAAATTTATAAAAACATTTTTATCTACTGGTTTGGTCAGATATTCATCAATTCCTGCATTAAACCCTTTTATTTTATCAACTTTATCATTTAACGCAGAAATCATTATTATTGGAATTCTCAAATAATCTTTCATTGTTCTAATATTGGCAGACAGTTCATAACCGTTCATTCCCGGCATTAACACATCAACAGTTACAAGAGAATATCTGTTTTTTTTCAATAATATTAGAGCTTCTTCTCCTGAAACAGCTTCATCTGCATAATACCCCGCATCTTCAATATAATTTTTTAACATTGATCTTATGGGCTTTGAATCATCTACTACTAAAATTTTTTTTCTTTCGATTACAGATGGTTTTGGGTGTTTATCAAAATTGTTTATCCCAATTTTTTTTGATTTTCCGATTTTCAAAGGTTTTCCAGATTCATACATTTTATCTGAAGATAATATTTGTTCAATATCAAGAATAAGACAAACGCCTCCGTCGCCCATTATTGTGGCACCGGATATAAATTTAATTTTCTTAAATAATGTCCCGAGATTTTTTATAACTACTTCCTGCTGCTGAACCAGTTCATCTACAATCAGGCCTACTTCTTCTGCCCCTAAACCTACTATTACAACGAAAAAATTTTCCCTGTTTTCATCGTAGTCAGGAGAATTTAAAACCATTCCAAGCCTTATGATCGGAACAACTTCTCCGCGAAGATTAAAAACTTCTTTGCCGCTGACATATCTGATATTTTCAAGTTTTAACGATATTGTTTCTTTAATAGAACTCAACGGTATGGCAATTATGTCTGATCCTACTTTTACAGATAAAACATTTATTATAGCCATAGTTAAAGGCAATCTTAATTTTATAGTAGTTCCTTCATTTATCTCAGAAAAAACTTCGATCCTGCCCTTAAGTTTAGTTAATACATCCTGCACAACATCCATTCCTACTCCGCGACCGGAAACATTTGTAACGGCGTCTGCTGTTGAAAATCCGGCTTTAAAAATAAGCTTATGCGCATCCTGTTTCGACATTTCCTGAGCCTGAACCGGAGCTATCATACCTTTTTCTACTGCTTTTTTCTTTACTTTTTCAACATCTATTCCTTGTCCATCATCTTTCAGCTCAATTATTACCTGTTCCCCTTCATAATAAGCTTTCAGTTTCATTATTCCCTTAGCCGGTTTATTTTTAGCAAGTCTGACTTCAGGAAGTTCTATCCCGTGATCCAATGAATTACGTATAAGATGAACTAATGGATCTCCTATTACTTCTACTATAACTTTATCAACTTCGGTTTCTGCGCCTTCAATTATCAGATCAATATCTTTATTTAATGTTTTAGATAAATCTCTCACAAGTCTGTTATATCTGTTAAATACAGATGAGAGAGGCACTAATCTCGTTTTTAAAATCGCTTGCTGAATATTTGAAGTCAATCTGCCAAGAGTAGTATTGGCTAATTCTATTTTTGTTATCCGTTCTCCAAAACCTCTGTATGTTTTATTAAATCTGTTGATAATTGCCATAATTCTGTCAAAATCCGGAGTTTCAGTATACTGAGCATTGATTTCTCCCAGTTCAGAATAAAATTGTTTCAGATGCTGGAATCCGTTTTCTATCATTATTTTCGTAATAACAAGTTCTCCAGCCATATTCATTAATGTATCTAGTTTTTCAGCTTCTACACGCAATATTTTTTTTTCTTCGCTTACCGGTTGTGGCGAGTTCGGCCGAGAGTCGGATGCATCTTTAATATTTTGCATAGCATCTGTTTTCTTCGGAATACCTGCGCTATTTTTTTTCTGCGTCTCAGTATTTATTTTTTCAGATGAACCGTTTTCGGGTTCATTATTGCTTTTTTTTTCATTAGTTTTTATTTTTTTGTCATTTTCTACAGCAGTATTTATTGGAAGATTTTTCACCTCATTGCTCAAATATTGAATCTGCTTATTTTCATTAATATTATCAAGCCTGCTTATTAAATTTCCAATATTTACATTTATTACATCGCTTATTTTTAATTGATTGCAGCAATATTTTAAAACATCAAGACATTCAAACATCAAATCAACTATATCAGGAGTGAGTGTTAAAATATTATTTCTTATTTTGTCAAGAATATTTTCTGATCTATGGCTTATAACCTGAATTGCTTCATACTGTATTGTACCTGCGCCGCCTTTCAAAGTATGCATGGCGCGAAACAAACGGTTTAATACTTCAATATCCTCGCCATCTTCAAGCTTAAGCAAATCTTCTTCTATTTTTTCAATAAACTCCTCGGCTTCAAGTAGAAAATCAGAAATATATTCTTTAATTTCATCTGAAATAATATTAGTATCAAAAGTCAGCGAATATTCAGAAAAATTTCCACTGCCTGAATCAAAAAAATTAATACTTTTTTCATCACATACAATTTCCTGAGGTCTAAATAAATCAAGTTTTGTAAAAACCATTTCAGATTGTTCTTTTAATAAATTTTCCGTAATAACTCCAAGATTCGACGCTATCGAAAAAAAATCTTTGAATAATTCATTAATAAATTCAAATTCTTGTTCTGTAACATTGATAATATTTTTAATAATAAACCTAACAAGTCCGCATAATTTTAAATATTCTGAGTTTGAAGTTTTATTTTCAAAATCAGCTAATCTTCTTAAAAAATTATCCGAATTTTCAATCAAATCTTCTCTGCTTTCAAATTTCATAATTCAATCAAATCCTTAAAAAATTTTATTTACATTCCATTCCATTTTTTTATGTTTTGTTAATAATATCATTTTAATAAAATATGTTCTCTGGTATATTTTTTCTTGTCAAAAAATCTTCTACTGTTTTTTTAGCATTAAAAATTTTTAATTTAATTTTATACGATGCGCATAAATCTATAAACCTCTTTAAAAAATCTGCGCATAAAGAATCCATATATTCAAGTTCTTTAGCATCAATTCTTATTCCGCTAAAACCAAAATTCAATAAATTAATTAATTGTTTTTTAAACAATTTAATTTCATTTTCATCATTATAAATCTTATCCAGCAGAAGATAATTCGAACGTTTTACAGAACCGGTTCCAATCAAAA
>JAGOBX010000215.1 GCA_017999075.1 Candidatus Babelota bacterium
GGACACATTTCTACACACGCTCCGCAACTATGACACATATTGGGAAAAAATAAAACTTTCCCCATTTTTTTGAAAAAAGCAAAAGAATGGAAATTGCATATTTCAGCGCATTTTCCGCATTTTATACAACGCGATTCATCAATTTGCGGAATCATTACTTTTACATCAAATACGTCTTCAATATTTGATTTCAAAAATAGTTCATCATTCGGCGCTTCAACATCGCAATCATATAAAGTTACATCCATTATTTCGCTTAATATTAATGCAAGGTTAATTGCAACTGTTGTTTTACCTGTGCCGCCTTTACCGCTGGCTATCGCTATTTTCAATTTTGTCTCCTTAATAATTTTGCCACAAAGTCACCAAGACTCTAAGTTAATTTTTTCCCTTGAATCTTCAAGTCTTCGATGTTATTTTATAAAACCTTTTTTTATTCTATACATTCATTTAATATCATATCAATCTTTATTTAATTCTTCGAGCCTTTGCGCCTTCGTGGCTATACAATTATTTTTTTCCGTTTACTATTAGTGTGTCTTGAAAATCAGTTTTAAGATAATTTACTTTTAAAACTTTTGTATCAATATATTTTGCAATATCTGAAATTTTTGTTGAGTTTTCAGAATGAATTTTTCCTTCTTTTTTATGATTTTCCTGAATAATAGCAAAACCTTTTTCAGAAAAATCACTGATAATAAACTTCCCTGAAGATTTTAAAATTCTTAATACTTCATCAACAAAAAGAAAAGGATTTTCAAGATGATGCAGCATTCCAACCGAAAATATAATATCAAAAGAATCATCTGGGAAAAACATTTTTTCAGCGTCCATCGCTTTTAATTCAACATTTTTCTCAAGATTATAATATTGTAAATTCATATACGCATATTCTAATTCTTCAGTTGAACTGTCAATTGCTGTAAAATTGAATCCTTGTTTTGCAAGTTCTATTGTAAAATAACCCTTGCCTGTGCCTATTTCAAGAATATTTCCTTCAATTGGTTTAGATATACTTATTATTTTCTTACGCTCTTTGATAAAATCCAATCCATAATTCTTAAATAAATTCATTCGTTCAATATAAATGTTATGATTATCTTTAATTTTTTTGTTAACCATTATATATACCTGTCTTAAAATTTTATTGAACATTTAGAATGATACGCAATACCCATTCTATCCATTTCAGTATATCTAACAACAATATGTGTCCGTGTTTCCATCGACGATCATCTCTTTTTTTAATCATAATTGACTTTTTATATTATTTTAGTAACATACTGCTAATGGGGCGATTAGACTCGGAGAAAAAAATTGAATATTAAATATTCAATCGCCGTTTTCCTTTGGGACTAACCGCCTTTAAAAAAATAAACCAATTTAAAAATCCGCTGAATTCAAAAAAATTTATTTATCAGCTTTTTCAGATTCGAGTTTTTCCAACCGCTTGGTTACTGCTTCTAAAGATTGTTTAAGAAACTCCGCTTCACTTTTCAAATAATTCTTTTCAGTGTCAGCTTTTTGAATTCCATACGAATTTTCAAAATTCTGCATTCCTGCTAATCTTTGACGGCCATTTCCATTAAAATTTCTGAAACCCCTGCCAGCGCCAGCTCCGCCTCTGCCGCGGCGGCAACCAAAAATTCTTTTTTCAGATGTAATAAAATTCATAGAATTTTCATCGACAACACCAGAACAAAAACCAAATCCTCTGCCAGTCATTGGGCCTGCGCCCATCGGACCAGTCCCATCTCTGTAAGCCATTTTATTCACCTCCTTTTCGCTAAAATTTAATATTCATTTTGATAATCATTGTAATGCTTATTAACTTGTAAAAAAACACCTTTTTCTAATAGTTCACATTTTTTGTCACTGTTTTTCTCTTTTTATTCTGCATTTCTCACATAATCCCTGAAATTGAATTAAATGACTCATTATTTTAAAATTATGTTTTTCGGATAATTCTTTTTCAACTTTTTTCAGCAACTGTATTTCTTCATCAATAAAATCATTGTAGTTTATTATAAGTCCGCATTTACAACAAATCAGATGATGATGATGATCTTTGCTTTCTGTTTCAAATGCAAGTTCATATCTTGATTTGCCATCGCCAATATCAAATTTATTCAGAATACCGTTTTGTACCATAAGTTCTAGAGTTCTATAAACAGTTGTTAAACCAATATCCTGTGACTTGTTTTTTAATGCGAAATAAATATCTTCTACAGTCAAATGTTTACAATTTTTTGAAAGATATTCTAAAATCATTTCGCGCGGTTTTGTCATTTTGCATCCGCAGTTTTTCAGCATTCCGCGCCACCCTAAATGTTTTTTGCATCCCATATGCCCTCCTTAAAGAAATTGAAAATCATTTTCAATTAATAATATACTAATAAAATTCTGTTTTGTCAAGAAATGGTTTTGTTTTTGCAAAAAAATAATTTTAGAAAAATTGAATGTAATTAATGTTAAGGAATGTCCCCTTTACAAAAAATCAAGAGAATCAGCACTGGCATTGTTTTTGGTATCGTTATTATTTCCTGAATTCTGTGCAGAAATATTTATGTCCTTGCAGCGTTGGGCAGTAAGTTTTTTTTCTTTTTCAAGAGGAATCAAGAGATCAAGGAGTTTTAATTCATCGCCGCTTGCAGAACTCATATACGCCCATTTTACAGCGCGGGTTACAGCTACAAATAATAAACGCTTCTGATACTCAATATCAGGAACCTTTTCGGTAAAACTTTTTTCATATAAAAACGGCATTAAAACCGTATCAAAAGATAATCCCTTAACGCTGTGATATGATAGGATTTTAATTCTGTTTCCGCTGAAATCTATATCCTTGCCGGATTCTACAGGAAATCCTTCTTTCTGTAAAAGTGTTTTCAATTCGTCAATCATAGAATTTCGAAGAATGATTACCCCTATTTTTTCGCCTTTTGTTAATCTTATTTTTAAAATTGATTTCAACCGTTCCAATTCATCGGCGTAATCCTTGGCAATATACAGCAGAGGCAATTCCTTTTCTGCCTGCGGAATTCTGACCTGATTAAGATATTGTGTTTTTTCCATCTGGTCATCTATTAGTTCAGCAGCAAGAGATGCAATATACGGACAGCATCGGTATGCTTCAAGCAAGGATATGTTTGAACGCCGTAACCCAAGCTTATCGAGTATCTCCTGTTCATTCATACCTGTATCGAAAATCTGCTGTTTATAATCCATACATACTGTAATATGCTTGGCAATTTTTGTAAACAATGAAAATGCGTGAGTATCCAAGTCCTGCCCCTCGTCAACTAATACAGCATCATATATATTCTTAATATTATTGCCTTGAATTGATTCTGAAACTGCTTTTCTTATAGCAGCGAAATCAGGACAGTTTTCGCCTTCCCTAATCGGAAGATTCGGCGAAATATAACGCAAATAATTAGAATAGCACCACGAATCAAAAGTTGTAACGCAGTTCAGCGGTAAATCAAGTAATTCAAGCGCTGACTTGATATAAAACTTTAATGTGTTAGTGAAAACAAAAATATGAAGCCTTTTCCTTGAAATATTGTATGCGTCAATAAGATGTCTTGCCCGATGAAGCAGAATCTGCGTCTTCCCTGAACCCGGCGGTCCTAATATAACGCGATGTGTGTTCATAGGCATTTCTATTGCACGTATCTGTTCGTTCGATAATTCATTTCGCGGCAGCAGCCATACGCTCATATCATTTTTCCTTATTTTTCATTGCCGGCAGTTTACCATATTCAATGTTCATTTTATCATTTGCCGCAGTATTTCGTCTTATAAGTTCAATATTTACCTTTTCAATTTCTGCTGTATTGCCTGCCATTGAAAGGGCTATTTTATACCAGCCGAGCTCCCAATTGCTCTGCAATGGAATTTCAGAAAATGTTTCAAGTGCTTTCTGCAAATATTTATCTTTATTTGAAATGCGCGATGCGTTTTTAGATTCAAGCATAGCAATATATGTGTAATATGCCGGCTGCGGGTCTTTATCAATAACTTGATACATTATATCCATTGCTTCATTAATTTTGTTCTGCTTCTCTTTTGATAATGCAAGATTGAATAACGGGCCAAGCCAGTCTGAAAATTTTGCCGCTTCTCTATAATATTTTTCTTCATTTCTGTAATCGCCCAGTTCGCCTGAAATAATCCCCATTGTATTAAGCATACTGACGTCAGGATTGCTTAATCTGCGTAACGCCTGGCGATAGTATTCAATAGATTTTTCTTTCTGGCCTAAATCCCTGTATAATTCAGCAATTTCAATTATTTTATCTGCAATTTTATTTTTTTGAAATTTATTAGAACGCAACACTTCTTCAAGTTCCATAATTTTTATGCGTTTTTTATTGGGATTTACAATATTGGTCAGCGGATTTTCAATTGATAAAACAAATTCTTGTTTTTCAAATCCATTATCTATTTTTAAATTCATTTCCAATGCCTGATTTTCATTATATCTGTATTCAAGAAAAATCGGTTCACCTTGAACAATCGGCACATCAATAGGCCATTTGGCTGAAATTAATTTTCTATTGTCGGAAGTTGCAGCAATTTCAATCAGTAATTCGAAATTATCAATAAGATTTGTTTCCGGCACCGCAAGATTTGAATATTTAATAAATGAATTATCCTGCGGATACGGCAGAGGAGCATTTTGCGGTATCAGTTCTGCAAGCCCTGATTCTGTCCGGATTGATATTCCATCAAAGCAAACCGGTTTTATAAGACTTTCTCCGAATAATTTTAAAAACAACGAATGATATGCCGCGCCGCGTGCTACTGCTGTCTGTATATCATCGCTGTTTGCATAAGTAAGAATTTGAGAGTTTATAAAATGTTTTTTTACTGCATCAACAATCTGTGGTATAAGACTGCTGCCTCCCACAAGCAGGCAGTAATCAATTTTTGACGAGTTCAGTCCGCATCTGTCGAGCGCATCCGTTATAGGAGCAAAAATAGAACAGGACATTCTGTATTCAGTTTCTTTGACATACAAAAAATCAGTATCTAAAAACTGCTCCAATACTTTCTCAAATTCTTCTGCAGACATTTTAGGAGAAGTCAAAGTTTTCTGTTCACCGAACAATTTACAGGTATAAACTCCAGGCTGAACTTTAATAATTTTTGATTTATCTGAATCATTATATTTATTAAATCCAATCAGCCGGGATATTTCTCTGCAAAGCCCTATTTTCAATTGTTCTGCAACATTCATAAAAGCAGGACCAATAATATTTTTCTTCTCATTGAATGTTAAACCGTATGAATTCAAATTATTTTCTATCAAGAATTGCGGCAGCAGAATTTCATATAAAATCGCAGCATCAATATCTCCTCCGCCAAGCCTGTGATATCTCGAAACAGATAACGGCATTATTTTTATATGTTTGTCTTCGGTTTCTTTCTGTATCTGGAAAACTGCAACATCGCAGGTGCCTCCGCCGAAATCAAAGACAAGCAGATTTGATTTCCCTCTGATTTGCGAAAAAAGTTTATTATCATATCCTATAATATAGTCAAGAAATGCCGCGACAGGTTCGTCAAGCAGATTGCCGCCCATTGTTTTTATCCCTGCAATTTCTGCGGCTTTTAAAGTATCCCGACGCTGCGCCAACTGAAATGAAGCGGGGACTGTTATGACTGTATTATTAATATTATGGCTGGACTGTTTTGTTTCCTGAAGCATATATTTTAAAAGTTTGCCGGCAATTTCCGCAGGAGATTTAAAACCTTCCTGAGCCATATGATAAGTTCGGTTTGTACCGATTTCGTTTTTACATTCATAGAATAAATTTTTATTCTGAACAATACCATATTCTGATGATAAAGCCCTTAAACGTTTTGCGCCTTCGCCTATGAAAATTTTATTCTGATATTCGGTAATCATTGACGGCAATAATATGTTGCTATACATTCCTTCAAGTGTTTCCTGCTGTATTTCAACGCATTCTGCAGCAGGAATTTCGGACATTCCATTTTTCCAGCAGATTTCAGCGACTGTTGAATTAGTTGTTCCCAAATCAATTCCAACAACGAGCAACTCCTTAATATCAGTTTTAATTTTGTTTTTATCGAATAATTCAAATATGTTCATAATATGGCATCCTGTTTTCAAATATTTTTTATTAATTCCGAATAAAAAATAAATGTTTTGTGAAGTTTTATAAAACATTAATAATGTTTATTAAAACTTCTAAAAACCCGAAAAATGCTGTGAATTTTGAATGCAATTTTCAAGTTAAATAATTATAAATGAAATTCAGGAAATGTCTAACAGAAATTAAAGTTTGACCAAAATACATATTTTAAAAATTAAAAATACTTTTGACATAAAAAAAA
>JAGOBX010000216.1 GCA_017999075.1 Candidatus Babelota bacterium
ATTTAAAAAGCCGTTCGAATTTGAAAATAAACTTCATAATTGAGATAATCTTATAACATTATATTCATTAAGTCAAATTTTATTATATTATTGAACAAATAAAAATATTGCATTTTTCCAAGTATTATTTAATAATATGAAAAAAAATAAAATCTGAGGATAAATTATAATTTGATAAAAGTTTAAAAGGCGGGAAATTTAATAAAATGAAGTATGTTTCTGTTATAGGATTGGAAATTCATTCTCAATTAAGCGTTAATACGAAAATATTCTGCGGATGTTCTGTAAAATTCGGCGCAGAACAGAATACTCAAACATGTCCTGTATGTTCTGGTTTTCCCGGGACTTTGCCTGTTTTGAATAAGAAAGCCGTTGAATATGGAGTTAAAGCAGGACTGGCATTAAAATGTTCTATCCCTCATTACAATAAATTTGACAGGAAAAATTATTTTTATCCGGATCTGCCTAAAGCTTATCAGATTTCACAATATGATAAACCTTTATGTTTAAAAGGAAAAATTGAAATAAAAGTCAATGGTGAAATAAAAACAATAGGTATAACACGGATACATCTTGAAGAAGACGCGGGAAAGCTTGTGCATAGCGGTGATTTTTCTTCTGCTAATAATAGTTTTGCGGATTACAACAGGTGCGGTACTCCGCTTATAGAAATAGTAAGCGAGCCGGATATGCGTTCATCTGATGACGCTTATGCGTATTTGCAGGCTGTAAAACATATTCTTGAATATATTGAAGTGAGTGACTGCAATATGGAGGAAGGCTCTTTGCGCTGCGATGCAAATGTTTCTGTTATGCCGGAAGGAAGCAAAGTATTCGGAGTTAAGACCGAACTGAAAAATATGAATTCTTTCAAAGCTGTAAAAAATGCTGTTGACAGTGAAATTAAGAGGCAGATAAATGAGCTTGAAACCGGCGGAAGAATAATCCAGGAAACCAGATTGTGGGATGAGACTGCAGGAATAACCAGACCAATGCGGTCGAAAGAAGAAGCTCAGGATTATAAGTATTTTCCGGAACCCGATTTAGTTTCTGTGGAACTCGATGAAAACTTTATTGATAGTATAAGAAAACAATTACCGGAACTTCCTCAATGCAGATTATCAAGATTTATTTCAGAATATGGATTAACAGAATCTGAAGCTGAAGTTTTGATAGCTCAAAAAAATATAGCTGATTATTTTGAAAATTCGGTTAAAACAGTTAATTTACCGAAAAAAATTGCTAACTGGATTATGGGCGATTTTATGTTTTTGCTGAAAGAAAACAAACTTGAAATTAATAAATCTAAAGTTATGCCCGAACATATTGCCGAACTTGCTGATTTAATTGAAAAAAATGTAATCAATGGAAAAATAGCCAAACAGATATTTCCTGAAATGTTTGATTCCGGCAAAAAAGCGTCAGATATAATACGCGATAAAAATCTTGTTCAAATTACTGACGTTTCTGAAATTGAAAAAATTGTAGAACAGGTTATAACTGAAAATCCTGAAGTTTTTGAACAGATAAAATCAGGAAAAGATAAAGCAAAAGGATTTATAGTCGGTCAGGTAATGAAGCTTTCAAAAGGCAAAGCAAATCCGGCATTAGTTAATGAAATTTTGGCAAGGAAATCAGGTTAATATATTTGCATCATGCTGAAGATTTCCTGCTGATTAAATTACAGGAATTGTTTTATATGAAAATAAAAATTGCTGAAAATATAAAAATATTATCATCTTATCTTAAAGAAAATGAAAATTATATAATTTCTTCTGTTGAAACTATTGCTTCACGGATCGCGGAAATTATAAATAACGGCGGAAAAATTATTACTATGGGCAATGGAGGCAGCGCGTCTGATGCCCAGCATTTTACAGCTGAACTTATGGGAAGATTTCTGAAAGAACGTAAACCTTATGAATCAATATGCATAAACACAAACGTTTCTAATATTACTTCAATAGCAAATGATTACGGTTACGAATATGTGTTTGAACGCCAGATATACGGATTATGCAGAAAAAATGATTCGGTTATATGTTACAGCACTTCAGGAAATTCTGCGAATATATTGAAAGCTGCATCTGCTGCAAAAAGTATTGGAGCGTTACTTATAACATTTACAGGATTTTCAGGCGGTAAACTTAAAAATATGTCTGATATAAATTTTAATGTTTCAATCAACAGCACAGCCAGGGTTCAGGAAGTACATTGTCTTGTCAATCACCTTATTTGCGAGATAATTGAAAACAGGTTGAATTGAATGCAATTATGAAGAAAAAGGGACTGATATTTTTTTCATCGAAATATATTAATGTTTTGATATCTGATAATAAAAAAATCGAAAAATTTAATTTTGAACTTAATGATTTTTCTGCCGAAACTATTTCTGAACTTTTAAAAAATATAAAAAAAACCGAGGTTTTAGCTGTTTTATCAGGTGAATTATATTATAATTTGAAAACTGAAGTTCAAATAACCAATATTGATTCATTGAATAAAATTCTGCCGAACATTATTTCCGGATATCATTTTGAAAAAAATTATAAAGGCGGGTTCGGCGTTGCGGTATACAATGCAGACAATTCCTCAAGAACTGTTTTATATTCATATTTGACTGAAGAAAAAAAATATATTATCAGCGGAGCTCTTAAAAATTTTAAAGTGTCCGGTATTACTTCAATGCATCATTTTTTATATGAATATTTAAAAAAAAACAGTGTATCTCCGGAAAAAATAAAAGTTCAGGATTTTTATTTTAATAATGATAATTTATTTTACGGTTTTACAATAGATTCGCAAAACAAACTTAGCATGATAAAAAATGTTAAAATAAAAAAGGAAGATTTGCCTGAAAACGGAAACGGATGCGTTGTTTTAAACGGTCCAGAGAGTTTGTTTGAAGATTTTTCAAAACGTGAAATGCTCGATTCTGTTTATAATTCGATTATTGAAAATTATAAGTTTACTTTGTTTGAAAAAAAAAACAGGGTTAAATTGTCGGATGTGTTTGATTTAAAAAAATGTTTTAATAAAACTTCTGTTTATCTTTTAATTGTTATATTGCTTTTTTACGAGCTGAACCGTTATTTGATTTATCATAAATTTAAAACACAGTATAACGGTGTTAAATCCAATCAGGTTAAATTGTTTAAAAATAATTTTTCTCAGGAAAAAGTTATAATTGATCCGCTGAATCAGTCTAAAAGTTTGATGCTGAAGAAAAAAAATGAACTTGAGATGATGTATAAAAATTCTCCTCTTTACATTGATTATATAAGGCAGTTGAACCAGTCATTTGATATTTTAAATAAATATTCCGCTCAGCTGAAACAGGTTGACGTTAAGAATAATGTTATCACATTTGAAGGAGAAGCGCAGTCAATAAGCGATATAGATAAAATTCATTCGGAACTTAGGGAAAAATTGAGAAATGTGGAATCTGTAAAAATTTTGAATTCTAAATATAAAAACATATTATCTAACACAGGCGCGGAATTCGAGATTTCAATTGTAATTGAACTTCCGAAAATAACAGATGGGAATTGATTATATGAAAGAAATTGTTTCTGCCGGAACTATGCGTGAAATAGATAGGCATACGATTGAATCAGTGGGTATACCCGGAATAGTTTTGATGGAACAGGCTGCCATAGGTTGTTTTAATGAAATAAAAAAAATTATTGATTCGGAAAATTTTGAAAAAGTTATAATAGCAGCAGGTTCTGGAAATAATGGAGGAGACGGGTTTGCAGTATGCCGCCATTTGGTTCACAGTGGAATTATTCCTGAATTATTGATTGTATGCGATGAGTCAAAACTTAAATCTGATGCATTAACAAATTTTAAAATTTTGAAAAATCTCGGAATTAAAATTTTAAAATATGACAGAAACAATATTACAGCAGGCTATTTTGATAATGCTCTTGTAATTGATGCTCTTCTTGGAACCGGAATAACAGGAAAACTAAAACCTGAGATGTCAGAAATAATAAATTTAATTAACGCATCAAATAATTTTGTTGTGTCAATAGATATTCCGTCAGGATTGTCTGAAAATCAGGATAATATTTCTGTAAAAGCAGATATAACTCTTTCAATAGGATTTTATAAAGATATTTTTTTCAGTTCGAAAGGAATTGAGAATACAGGTAAAATAAAATTGATAGAATTGAATTTTTTTAAGTCTGTATTGGATAAATTTTCAAATAAAATTTTTGTTAATGAAATTTTAAAACATGAATTATTGAACTTAATTCCTGAAAGAAATTCAAATAAATCAAATTCAGGAAAAATTCTTGTTATAGCCGGTTCTGAAAAATATTCGGGAGCTGCGGTGATAGCATGTCAGTCAGCTGTTGAAACAGGCGCAGGTATTGTGTATTGCCTTTGCGAAGAAAAAACAATGAACTGTATAAAATATGCTGTTCCTGAAGTTATAACTTTGAAACTTGATTCTGTTTCAGGAAAAATAAGTTTTTCAGAATATAACAAAAAAATAGTGGAAAAATATATTGGAATAGCGGATGTTGTTTTAACAGGTTGCGGACTTGATATTTCGGATGATTTGTTTGAACTTGTAAAATTTATTCTGCAAAATTCGGTTTCACCTGTTATACTTGACGCGGACGGCATTAATAATGTTGCAGGAAAAATTAAGTTTGAAGATATTGATAATAATGCAGGCATAATATTGACTCCGCATCCCGGAGAATTCGGCAGGCTGACCGGACTAAAAAGTTCAGATATCCAAAATGACCGTATCAATGCTTCTGATAAATTAAAATTGAATCAAAATTCGGTGCTGGTTTTGAAAGGGAAATATACGATTATTTCTGATACGCAAAAAAAATATGTGAATTTTACAGGAAATTCATTGCTGTCAATAGCTGGTTCAGGAGACTCGCTTGCAGGTTTAATAGCAGGGTATACAGCTAAATCCAAATATCAAAAATTGATTGAACCTGTGAAAACTGCTGTATTTCTGCATGGAGCAGTAGCGGATTTTTTGAAAAATTATGAGTCGAGAATTGCAATGAAAACTTCGGATATAAACCAGTATTTAAATAAAGTTATAGGTGTTATGCTTAAAAAAAATGAAGAAATTTTTATCAGGCCTTTTTAAATTAAATATAGTAATAAGCGTTATAATAATACTTTTTATTCTGTCAATAGTAGTAAGCAGAATTAAAGTTTATAACAACATAAAAAATAAAAATAAAATTTTGGAAAAATTCGGATATTCAGAGAAAACAGGGATATTTAATGAAGCTGCTCCGGCAATATTTGGAGGAAATGTAAAATTAAAACATGCGGTGCTGCTTCTTCATGGTTATTCAGCTTCTCCTTTTGAATTTAAATCTCTCTTTAAAGAATTTGAAAAAAATGGAATACCTTATTATGCGCCGCTGCTGACAGGGTTCGGCCAAAAAGATTTCCATCTTTTAAATAATATAAAACCTGAAGACTGGATACGCGATGCATTAACTGCGTACGATCTGCTCGCAGCTTTTTTTGAAGAAATAAGCGTGATAGGCCATTCAAACGGCAGTTCCCTTGCAGTGATAGTTTCATCTGAAAGAAAAGTAAAAAAATTGATTTTGACCGGACCGAATATAAATGTTGCAGCTTCTGATAAATTTTATAAGGACATTCTGAATAAACCTGTATTGTCTTCAATACTAAAATTTTATATGCCTGTTTTTGAAAAACCTTTTAGAAAAAACAGAATTACAAATGTTGATACAATTGATACCGAATCCGCATTGTCTTCGTTTCATTATTCTGCTTTACCGATAAACAGTTTGGCAGCCGTTTGGAAATTGCAGGATTATGCAGATATTCTTAAAGCAAAATATGAAAGTTTGACTGTTATATACGGGATGAATGATTTAACAGTCGATGTTAATTCCTTTCTTGATTTCCTGAAAAAAAATAATATTAAGTATAAGGATATTGGATTGAAAAGTTCAGGACATAATGTTTATGACGATTTTGATAAATCAGAAGCTGTATCTGAAACTTTAAAAGTGTTTAATGAAATTTAAACCGATTTAAGATATATAAATATTTTATATATTATTTTATTTTTTTTATAAATTATGAAACAAAAGTTTGATCTTGATAAAGAAGAAATATTCACATTTAAGGATAATTTTTTTACTGATTCTGTATTGAATCTCTTATTTTATATAAAAGAAAATCCTGTTAAATCTATAGTTACAATTCTGATATTAGTTGTAGGAGCATATTTTTCGCTGTATCTGATTAAAAAACCTAAATTTGATATAACTAAAGCTACATCTGCTCAAATTAAAATTGAACGTAAAATCCTTTTGGTC
>JAGOBX010000217.1 GCA_017999075.1 Candidatus Babelota bacterium
GTATTCTTCAGTGAGTTTATAAAGAAAAGTTAATATTATTTTTTTCATTGGCAATTAAAAAATGGTCGGGGCGACTGGACTTGAACCAGCGGCCTCTTGGTCCCGAACCAAGCGCGCTACCATCTGCGCTACGCCCCGTCATTTTATTAATTAAAAAGAATGAGTTAAAGAAAAATTAATTCCGCAATCTCCGCTTTTACTTGATAATCCTATTGGAACGGCTAATTTTAACACAAGGTTTTTTTCACTATCAAAAATTAATCCTGGAGAAAAATACGATTGAGTTTTAAAACCGAAATCTGCGCTTTCTGAGACTCTTATCCCTGTTAATTCTGCTGCAACTTTAAGTTTTTTTGAAATAGAAAAGTTAATTCCTGCATCGTATTCGATAGCAGTATTATCTCCTGCATTTAAAAAATTAATTCCTGTAGAACCGAATAATCTGAAATTAGGGAAATCTTTTCCTGCGCTTGCAAATAATTTTATATCAAGTTTTTTATTATCGTACTGTTTAATTCCTGAAACGCTGCCTGTAGGAAAATTAAGTTCTAATCCTCCTGAAAGAACAGGCGTTTTACCTGCTTCTTCAATAAATTTAAATTTTTGATAAATTGAGATGTCTCCAAAACCGTTATCATTGTTTTCTACAAAAATATAAGGAATCTTAACGCCTATTTCCATATTGTGCATAACACCCCAACCTATACGGACAGGCATAATTCCAAAATCATAATTCAAATTAGCGTAATCTTTGTATAAACAAAACCCTTGTTCAATATCTACGTCCTGGATTTGAAGAAAATTGTTGTCAATACCGAAAATTGATTCAAACTGGCGCGTTTGACCATCTTTGGAAAATAATAAAACTGCAATAATAATTAAGCTTGATAATAAAATCTTTTTAGTCAATTTATTTCTCCATTTTTTTATAAATAATTATTTGTTTTCTTTTTCAAATTTTTCCATAAATTTGATCAATTCTTTAACCCCTTCAATAGGCATAGCATTATATACTGATGCTCGGCATCCTCCGACACTTCTATGACCTTTTAATCCGATAAATCCGGCAGCAGTAGCTTCTTTAATAAATTTTTCTTCAAGCTGTTCAGTAGTCAATCTGAAAGTTATGTTCATTTTTGAACGGCTGTTTTTGTCGGTGGTTCCGCGGTACATCGAACTGTTGTCGAGAATTTTATATAATAATTCTGCTTTTGAGTTATTGATATCTTCAATGCCCGATATTCCTCCGAGTTTTTCAATCCATTCCATAACGAGTTTGATAATATAAATTCCGAAACATGGAGGAGTGTTATATAATGAAGGTTCCTTAACATGAGTTTTATAACTTAACATTGTTGTAAGCCCTGAAGCTGATGATTCGACTAAATCTTTTCGGATAATAACAAGAGTAACTCCTGAAGGACCGATATTTTTTTGAGCTCCTGCGTAAATTAAGCCGAATTTTGAAACGTCAATTTTTCTGCTGAATATATCTGACGACATATCTGCAACAAGAGGGACATTTCCTGTATCAGGAAATTTATTAAACTGAATTCCGCCTATAGTTTCATTTGATGTAACATGCACATATTTAGCATCGGCTTTAAAATTAAATTTGTCAGGAATATAATTGTAATTTTTATCTTCGGAAGTAGCCGCTATATTTACTTTCCCAAATAGCTTGGCTTCTTTAATAGCTTTGCTTGCCCATTCTCCGGTATGAATATAATCAGCTGATCCGCCTTGAAGTAAATTCATAGGCACCATACCAAACTGTAAACTTGCGCCGCCCTGTAAAAAGAGTATCCAATAATTATCAGGTACACCGAAAATGTCTCTGATTTTTTGTTCTGCTGTTTTGATAACAGCATCGAATTCTTTTGACCTGTGGCTGATTTCCATTATGGATAATCCTATTCCATTATAATCAAGCAATTCTTCCTGAGCTTTTTTCATTACTTCATAAGGCAATATAGCCGGACCTGCGTAGAAATTATATTTTTTTACGCCCATATCTTTCAAACCTCCGAAAATTTTTCAAAAAATTTATTGGAATATATTTTATAATTATTAAAAAAATTGTCAATAAAAATTATAAATTTTTAAACTATAATTAGTACAATTTTTTTATATTTTATTTTTAATAACAATCAATAAATAATTTAACTATGCTGTTTTTTTATTATTATTTTTTTTATTGCCAGAATGGCTTTTATTTTCAGAAGAAGATGAAGAACCGCTTGATTCATTAACAGGTTTTACTTCTGATGCTGCAGTTTCACCGGATTTTTTTTCGTTTTGTAATGAGGATTTTGAAGAATCAGATTTTTTCTTCGAATCAGTAACATAAAAACCGCCGCATTTAAATAAAACTCCTGCTCCGCCGCAGATAAGTCTTTGAACTTTGCCTTTGCATTTTGGGCATTTTTTTATGGGTTCTTCGCTTATTGATTGAAATTCTTCAAAGGTAAAACCGCATTTAGCGCATTCATAATCGTATGTAGGCATAACAAAAACTCCTTTTACATTATTAACATAAATAATTTTTTTATTGAAATTATCAGGTTTTTCCGGAAAATATTTAGAAAAATTAAGCGGTACAGTATTTTTCTTGATATTTTTCAGCAACTTTTCTTGCAAGCGTTCTTACACGCAGAATATATTTCATTCTTTCTGAAACGCTTATTGCTCCGCGTGCATCAAGCATATTGAATGCGTGAGAACACTTTAAAACATAATCATAAGCAGGAAAAACAAGATTATTATTAAGAATATTTAAACATTCTTTTTCAAAACCATTAAAAGAATTATACATGAGTTCTGTATCTGAATATTCAAAATTATAATGAGAATATTCAATTTCTGTGGGTTTATGAATATCACCGTATTTAACGCCTTTGGTCCACTCTATTTCAAAAACAGATTTTACTTTTTGAATATACATTGCAAGACGTTCAAGTCCATAAGTGAGTTCTGCAGGAATTAAATTCAGCTCAATCCCACCTACTTGCTGAAAATATGTAAACTGAGTAATTTCCATTCCATCAAGCCAAACTTCCCAGCCGAGTCCCCATGCTCCGAGAGTTGGTGATTCCCAATCGTCTTCCACAAATCTTATGTCATGTTCTTCAGGAATTATTCCTATATGTCTTAAACTATCAAGATATAATTGCTGAATATCTGCAGGCGCAGGTTTGATTATAACCTGAAATTGATAATAATGCTGCAGCCTGTTAGGGTTTTCTCCATATCTTCCGTCTGCAGGTCTTCTTGACGGCTCAACGTAAGCTACTTTCCATTCTTTGTTTCCCAGGCAGCGAAGAAATGTATGCGGATTAAATGTTCCGGCGCCTACTTCAATATCTGTCGGCTGAGCAATAACACAGTTTTTTTCTGACCAATAATTCTGCAATCTTAAAATAATATCTTGAAAATACATTTTTAATCTCCGTAATTTTATTGAAAAAATATATTCAGGAAAAATTTATTTGCTTAATATTATATAATATCAGAATAAAAATCAAGCCAAAGAAAATTTTTATTTATAAAAAAATTAGAAGTTAAAAATAATTGACATAAACCAAAAAAGAAAATAAAATAGTTTAATAATAAAAAATAAAGAAACTTATACATTTTTGTGTTTATTTGTCATATCATTAACAATATAAAGAGGAGAAAATCAGATGCTTAAATTTATTATCAATGAAAATATTGTTGAAACTGAAATGCATCCTGGAACAGTGTTACTTGATTTTATAAGAGAACATTTGAAACTTACCGGAACTAAAGAAGCTTGCAGAGAAGGTGAATGCGGAGCTTGTACGGTATTAGTTGGTAAAATTGGTAATGACGGAATTTTATCTTATAAAAGCTGCGCTTCGTGTATTCTGCCTATAGGTGATGTGAAAAACTGTCATATAGTAACTGTTGAAGGATTGAATATGGGTAAGCCTACTGCAATACAAAAAGCTATTATTGATGCCAGCGCTTCGCAATGCGGATACTGTACTCCTGGTATAGTGCTTTCTTTAACGGGATTTTGTTTTACAAGCGATAAATTTGAATATAATGATTCAATAGATGCACTTGATGGAAATATTTGCAGATGTACAGGTTATGTTTCAATTAGAAATGCAGCCAAGTTTCTTTCTGATTTTTTGAAGGAAAAAAATACGAATAGAAATAAACGGTTGGAAACGCTTATAGATTTGTCAGTTGTTCCTGAATATTTTAAGAAGATTCCTGAAATGCTTAAAAAAATGAATTCATCTGCGTCTTCTGAAAGAATAATTGATAAAACTATTGTTGCTGGAGGAACTGATTTGTTTGTTCAGCGTCCAGAAGAATTGGCTGAATCTAAACTGTATTTTATGTCAGACCGCTGTGATTTGAATTATATAAAAATTGATGATTCAAATATTCTGGTTGGAGGAGCAGTTACCATTGAAGATTTTCGCAAATCGGAAATTACAGAAAAATATTTTCCTTCAATGAAAAATGATTTATTGCTTCATTCTTCAACAATTTTAAGAAATAAAGCTACTCTTGCCGGTAATATTGTCAATGCATCTCCCATTGGAGATATGACTATTATACTTCTTGCGTTAAATGCTGTTCTTGTTTTAGAATGTGAAAATATGAGTGTTCGTGAGGTAGAATTGTCGAATTTTTATAAAGGATATAAACAAATTGATCTTAAAAAATCTGAAATTATCCGTGAAATAAAGATTCCTGTTCATAAAAAACAAATTTATTTTAATTTTGAAAAGGTTTCAAATCGGAAAATTCTTGATATTGCTTCTGTAAATTCCGCTATGTTTTTGACGACAGGTAAAAAAGGTGTTATAGAAGAATTAAAAATATCTGCCGGAGGAGTGGCGCCTGTTCCTTACCTTGTAAAAGAACTTGATAAATATTACGGAAAATCAATAAATGAAAATATTATAAGTAAGATTGTTGAAACAGTTGAAAAACAGGTTGTTCCGATAGATGATATCAGAGGTTCGGCGAAATATAAAAGTCTTTTATTGAAACAACTTATAAAATCTCATTTCAAAAAACAATCAAATAATGCAAATTAATTGGAGGAACCACCGGTATGAAAAATACAGATGTAAAAATGCATGTTCAAGGAAAATCAATTTTTGTAGATGATATAGTTGCGCCAACAGGTATGCTGCGGGCTGTTTTTTTTACTTCACCTGCAGCAAAAGGTAAAATAAAAAAAATAGATATTTCAAAAGCTGAAAAGGTTGAGGGCGTAATAAAAGTATTTACTTATAAAGATGTACCTGGTAAAAATCAAATTGGACATATGGTTCACGACCAGCCTTTGTTGGCGTTTGATTCTGTTGAATATATTGGACAGCCAATTGCGATGGTTGTGGCAGAAACAAAAAAAATAGCAGATAAAGCTCGGAAATTGATAACAGTTGATATTGAACAATATGAACCTGTTTTTGATCCGAGAGAAGCTTTTGCAAAAGGAATGATTCACGGACCAAGGAGAATTTTGACACGCGGAGATTTAGATGCTGCGTGGAAACAATGCGTATATACGGCTTCAGGAAGAATTGACAGTGGCCCGCAGGAACATTTTTATTTTGAAACTCAGAGAGCTCTTGCCATTCCTGCTGAAGATGAAACAATAAAGGTCTGCGCCAGCGCGCAGTCTCCTGGAGCATTTCATCATCATATAGCTGAAGTACTTGGAATTCCAATGCATAAAGTTGAACTTGATATCAGAAGATTGGGCGGAGGGTTCGGCGGAAAAGAATCTTCTGCGGCATGGGTTGTAGGACCTGCGTTAGCTGCTAAAATTTTAAATAAACCTGTTAAAATGACACTTGACAGAAATGAAGATATTGCCACTACAGGAAAACGTCATCCGTATTCTTTTGACTATAAAATAGGTGTTGATAAAGAAGGAAAAATTATTGCCTACGAAGTTGATTTATATCAGCATGCAGGCGGTTGCGCTGATATTTCACTTGCAGTTCTCGGCAGATCATTTTTTCATACGTCAGGTTCTTATCTTATTCCTAATATAAAAGTTACTGCTGTAAGCTGCAAAACCAATATACCTCCCAATAATGCGTTTCGCGGGTTTGGAGTGCCGCAAGGAGTTTTTGCAATTGAATCCGCTATTCGGCATATAGCTGAAGTGATGGGAATAAATGAAAATATTATAAAAAAGAAAAATTTGTTGAAAAACGGAGATTTTCTTCCCTATGGAATGCAGCTTGAAACTACAAATGCTATAAAATGCTGGGAAGCGCTTGATCAAAACGTTAACATAGAAAAACGGATAAAATCAGTAACTGAATATAATAAAAAATATTCT
>JAGOBX010000218.1 GCA_017999075.1 Candidatus Babelota bacterium
TGGAGTAAAAAAGAAATTTATCCATATATCAGCGCTAACCCCAAACTTATACGTCCTGCAAATTTTTCAGAAGGAGTCCCGGGTTTCGGTTATTCTGTAATAGAAAAAAATAATATTATGATTGCGGTAATTAATCTTATAGGAAAAGTATTTATTCCTGATTCACATTGCCCGTTTAGAAAATTTGATGAAATATATTTGAAAATAAAAAGTCAGGTTAAAATAGTTTTAGTTGATTTTCACGGAGAAGCAACTTCTGAAAAAAGTGCATTTGCATATTATACTTCAGGCAGAGCGAGTGCTGTTATAGGAACTCATACGCATGTCCAAACCAATGATTTTAGAATTTTTAATGATTTTACAGCATTTGTAACTGATGCTGGAATGACAGGACCATATGATAATTCTATTATAGGGGTTGATAAAAATCTTATTTTGAAAAAATTTTTAACTGGAATGCCTGTAAAGTTTGAACCTGCTAAATGTTCAAAAATACAATTGAATTCGGTTATAATTACATTTAATGCTGAAACTGGCGCGGCATTAAAAATAGAACCTTATAATTTGATTGACTGAACACAAAAAATTTTATAAAATAATAATTTATGAATGCTAAATTGTTAGACGGCATAGAAGCCGGCAAAGTTATTGAAAAGGAATTGTCTGAAAAAATCATATATTTAAAACAGAAAAAAATTATTCCGTCTCTTGCTGTTATATTGGTAGGTGCAGACAAACCATCACATACTTATGTTCAATTGAAACATAAAAAATGTCAGGAACTCGGGATATCTTCTAAAGTATATAAATTTGAAGAAAATATAGGTGAAAAAAATATTATTGATCTAATAAATGAGTTGAACAATGATGATAATATCCATGGAATACTTGTTCAATTGCCCCTTCCGAAAAATTATAATCAGAATAATATAATTGATTCTATATTTCCTGAAAAAGATGTTGACGGTTTTCATCCATTAAATATAGGTAAGCTTGCTATAGGAAAACCCGATTTTATTTCCTGCACTCCTTATGGAGTTATAAAACTTCTTGAATATTATAATATTCCGGTAAAAGGAAAAAATGCAGTTATAATCGGGTGTAGTAATGTGGTAGGGAAACCAATGGGATTGCTTCTTCAGATTTGCGAAATTGCTACATGTACAATTTGCCACCTCCACACAAAGAATATTAAAGAGCATACTTTAAATGCGGATTTGATTATATCAGCTGCCGGTTCTCCCAACTTGATAAAAAGCGATATGGTAAAAAAAAATTGCGTGGTTATTGATGTTGGTTTTAATGTCTCGGAAATTGTTGATTCAAATGGAGGAATAATTAGAAAAATTAATGGCGATGTTGATTTTGAAAATGTAAAAAATATTGCTTCTTATATAACTCCTGTACCTGGCGGAGTCGGGCCTATGACTATAACAATGCTTATGTATAATACTGTAAAATCCTGTTTTTTAAAGCATAATCTGATGAATTTTTCTTAATAATTTTTTAGTTATTAAATTCTATTTTAATATTTCCCTGGCCGACTATTGTTTCGAGATTTGATATAAAATTGTAATTTATTCTAAGCTGATTCGCTTCTGGTTTGATAACAGCATAATTGTTTTCTTCAATTTTCAGAGAAACAAATATTTTTGTGTTTCCTTTAGGCATAGAAACAAGAATATTATTAATACTTTCTATTATTCTATCGTCAGGAGCAGCCCAATTTATTAAAACATTTATTTTTGAAATAATATCTCCGAAACCTGTATCTGCAGGAAATATTTTTTGTACTGTGAATTTGCTTGAATACTGTTTATCCAATCTGCCATAAACATATACGATATTATTATCAAAAATTAAATCTCTGAATTTATCGTAAACGCTTGAAAAAATTATTGCCTCGACAGAACCTGCAAGCGTATCTAAAAAACATGTTACCATAGTCTGGTTTTTTTTATCAAGTTTGCGTTTTATTACTGCAAAAACGCCGGCTATGTAAAATTCGGAACCATCTGGAATATCTTCAATATTATTCAAATCATACTTGCTTATAAATTTTATTTCATCGGAAAATCTGCTTAATGGATGTTCTGAAAGATAAAAACCGAGTGCTTCGCGTTCAAACATAAGTTTTTCTATATGAGGAAACTCGTCAAGTTTCGGATAAGAAAATGCCACATATTCGTTATTTTCTCCGGATAAATCGAATAATGAATCCATATTTTTAACAGATTCGTTTAATGCAGTTCCCGTTATTTTAGGCAAAGCTGAAATTAATGACGCTCTTGTTAATTTTAAATAATCGAATGCTCCGGCATAAACAAGGTATTCTATGCTGTTTTTTTTCAGTTTATGAATGTTGATTCTTACGCAGAAATCATAAAGGTCCTTAAAAAAACCGTTATTATTGCGTTCTGTCTGAACTTCTAAGATAGATGAAACTCCTACATTTTTTATTGCGCCCAGACCAAATCTTATTTTACCGTTTTCAATTGAAAAATATGCTGAGCTGTAATTTATATCAGGAGGTAAAATTTTAATTCCATTGCGTAAAGCATCGTCTATTATTTCAGGAAACCTTGCGTTGTTCATGTCTATTTCATTATTAAGCAGAGCTATATAAAATTCAAGGGGAAAATGGGTTTTTAAATAAGCAGTCCTGAAAGATAATAATGCGTAAGCCGCGCTGTGAGATTTATTGAATCCGTATTGCGCAAATTTTTCTATTAGATAAAAAATATTTTCTGCTTCAGTTTTTGTTAATTTTGAATTTGATACGCATCCTTCCACAAAAGGAATTTTTTCGGCTTCCATTATAACTGGGTTTTTTTTGCCCATAGCTTTTCTTAAATAATCTGCTTTTCCAAGAGAATACCCTGATAAAACATTTGCGATGAGCATAACCTGTTCCTGATATATTATAACCCCGTATGTTTCTTTTAATATTTTTTCAAGAGCAGGATGAGGATATTCTATTTGTTCTATTCCATGTTTTCTGTTTATGAAAGAATCTACCATTCCGCTTTTTAAAACACCAGGCCTATATAAAGCAAGAAGAGCTATTATGTCAGTAAACTTGTCAGGCTGAAGTTTAACCATTACAGAACGTATTCCTTTACTTTCAAGCTGAAACACTCCTATAGTGTTGCCTGATTTTAATAGAGTGTAAGAATTTTCATCATTGAGAGAAATTATTGAGAAATCAGGGCGTTTGTCTTCTGGGATTAAATCAAGAGTATCTTGGATGACAGTAAGCGTTTTCAATCCGAGAAAATCCATTTTTATCAGACCTAGTTTTTCTATGCCTTTCATATCGAATTGAGTGGTTACCGCATTATTGGTTGTATCAAAATATAAAGGTAAATATTCTACAAGAGGTTTGTCGCTTATTACTACGCCGGCAGCGTGAGTACTTACATTTTTGGGAACCCCTTCTATAGCATTTGCAGATTCAAACCATTTTTTATACTCGGGTTTTTCTACTACAAGATTTTGAAGTTCTGGAAGACTTGCTACTATTTCATTTATAGATAATTGAGATATTTCAGGGAAAAGCTTTAAAACTTTACTGACTTCAGAATAAGCCATTCCCATAACTCTTCCTACATCTCTAAGAGCATTCCTCGTTTTCAGCGTTCCGAAAGTTATTATTTGAGAAACATTATCTTTTCCGTATTTTGATATAACGTAATCTATTACTTCGTTTCTTCTTCTGAAACAGAAATCAATATCAATGTCCGGCATTGAAATTCTTTCAGTATTGAGAAACCGCTCGAAAATCAAATCATATTCAAGAGGGTTAATTTCGGTTATACCGGTAAGATATGCGACAAGACATCCTGCAGCGCTGCCTCTTCCCGGGCCTACAGGAATATTTTTGTGTTTTGCAAAATAAATAAAATCGCGCACTATAAGAAAATAAGAAGAGTATCCCATTTTTTTTATGACAGACAATTCATAATTCATTCTGTCAATAATTTCAAGGGAAGGAGAGTCGCCAAATTTTTTTTTAAGCCCTTCCCCACACAACTCAGTTAAATACTTATGCGTGGATTGATATTCTTTAGGAATATCAAATACCGGAAAATGATATTTGTCTGAATTTAAATCAAGAAGAACATTGCATTGCTGACTTATTTTAATAGTGTTTTCAACTGCTTCCGGATAATCAGAAAATAAAGATTTCATCTCGTCGGCATTTTTTACATAAAGTTCGGATCCTCCATATTTCATTCTTTCTTCGTCTGTTAAATTGTGGCCTGTTTGAATACATAATAAAATATCATGATATTCGCTGTCGTCTCGATTAATATAATGTGCGTCGTTGGTTGCTACAAGCGGTATTTTGAATTTTTTTGAATACTCGGAAAAAGCTTTTATTATTGTTTCTTCCTGAGGAAGATTGTGACGCTGTATTTCGAAAAAAAAATTATCTTTTCCGAATATAGAGATATATTCTTCTATGCGTTTTTCTGCAGTTTCAAAATCGCCGTTTATTATATGTTGCTGAATTTCGCCTTTTGCGCATGCAGTAAGACATATAAGATCTGAAGAATATGCAGATAATAATTTTTTATCAACTCTTGGTTTATAGTAAAATCCTTCAATGTAGGCGGTTGAAACCAATTTAATCAAATTTTTATATCCGTTATAATTTTTTGCAAGAAGTACGCAATGATAATTTTTAGAATTTTTTGTTTTATCTGTTCTGTCTCCTGATGCAACATAAATTTCACATCCTATGATTGGCTTGATTCCGTTTTTTGAACATTCTGAATAAAAATCAAGAACGCCGAACATACATCCGTGATCTGTAATAGCTACTGCCGGCATACCGTATAATTTACATTTTGACACAAGTTCTTTTATACGGCAGAACCCGTCAAGAAGACTGTATTCAGTATGTGTGTGTAAGTGAACAAAATTATTGTTCATCGGAGGTTCGCAGATTTTCAAGTAATTCCTGCTTTCCTTCGGAAAAATAGAATCCCTGCCCTAACAGTATTCCTATTTTTTTTATTTCATTAAGTTCGGCAGGAGTTTCAATCCCTTCGGCAAGGACTTTAATATTATGTTGGCTTGCAAATTTGACAAGTGCTTTAACTATATCGCTGCGCGGATTGTTTTCATTAATATTTTTTACTAAAGAAATGTCGAGTTTGATTATATCTGGCTTTAATTCTGCAATATAAAACAAGCTCGCATAACCGCTTCCTGCATCATCGATTGCTACTGTGAATTTGCAGTTTTTGAATAGCTGAAGCTGTTCTTTGAATTTTTGTAAATCGGTTATGTTTGTGCGTTCTGTTATTTCAAGTATTATTTTAGAAAAATCAATATTATCCGGATTCATTTCAGCGTATTTTCTGAATTCAGGATCAGAAAATGTTTTGGGTTCGACATTCAAAGACAAAAATTTCATACCATGATTTTTATCGCTGAAAAATAAAGCCAGCGCTTTTTTTCTTACAATACGTTCAAGTTCCCATATTTTATTTGTTTGATATGCCATGTTAAACAATATTACCGGTTTATTCAGCATAGAATTTTGAGGACCGCGGGCAAGTGCCTCATATCCGATTATTTTGTGTTTTTCAAGATCAACTATAGGCTGAAAAATCACATTTATGTTTTCGGCCGCAATTATTTCTTTGAATTCAGACTGCAATGACAATGAAACCTGAGATTCTTTGTCGTAAGCCATCATCATGGCATTTTTCAGATTGGTATACACTGTCCTCTCAAATTTTATTTCGCGGTTTAAATCAATTATAGAATATCCCAGATAAAAATCAAATTGATATTCAAGTCCGCGTGAAATAATTTTATTTTTATTTGATTTTAGATATTTTTCTATCCTGTTTTTTATTTCATTTACATCGGAAATTCTTATTTTTTCCTGGTATCTCGGAGGTGATAAAAATATTATAAAATCATCATCCCACATACGGGTAATCGAAATTATATCATTGTTTCTGATAATCGTCCCTTTCATGTTTTTTAATAGTTCGGACGTTTTTAAAAGCAAATTATCAAAAACTTTTTCTCCGTAATTTATTTCTATTTCATTGAATTTTGCAACATTTATATAAACCAATCCGAAATTAGGAGAATTTTTAAATAATGTTTTTGTTTCATCCAAAATAGAATTAAGAAGAGGAAGTTTAGTTAATTTATCAATGCCTTTGTCAAGGTAAGAATAATATGAATTTGGAGATGTTTCAATTAGCTGTTCATTCATCTTATTCGAATATTGGATTATCCGTTTATTAAGATATATATTGATTTTATTTATTAGCTCATTTGAATGAAATGGTTATAAAAGATAATCATCAG
>JAGOBX010000219.1 GCA_017999075.1 Candidatus Babelota bacterium
TATGGATTTTTTATCAAAAGTCTTATATTGCGCGGATTATATTGAACCTACTCGAAAATTTTATTCACATGTCGATTTTAATGTTTTAAATAATTTAGATAAATTATTGGAGTTTGTTGTAAAAAATAAATTGAAACATATAGGTTCTTCAGAAATTCCGCATCCTAATATTTATAAAATTATTGGAAAACCAAAAAAAAATGATAAAAAAGTTTTTTGAATTTGTTTTTAAATACTTTGATTATTTTTTAAAACTATATTCTGGATTTAAATATAAAAGATATGCTCCGGCGGTAGTTTCAATAATGTTATTGGTGTTTCTGTACGTATTGATAGAAAGTAATATAATTAAAATTTTCAACAATCCTCTTACCAATGACGCATTGAATAAAGATAAAAGTATAAATGTTTTAATAGCAGCATTGACAGACGATAATCAATTGTCGAGTTTATATCTTTTCAGCTTTGAACCTGTAACATGCAAGATTGGAGTAATTTATTTTCCGTGGAATTCGCTTTTTCTTCAGGTGTCATCTTCAAAAAATAATAAATTATATACTGTTAAAGAATTGTATTCGATTGGCGGATTTGAATATTTGATTGAAAGTCTCGAAAATGATTTCAAAATTAAAATACCATATTATCTTGGATATAAAAAAATTGATTTTATAAAATCTATGGATTTGTTGTCTGGTATGCATCTGCGGGTTGCAAACCCTATAAAATTTTATGACAGATATGAAAAAAAATGGTATTTGCTGCCTGCCGGAACCAATGATTTTTTGGGATATAAACTATCAGAATATCTGGAATATGATAAGGATATTTATAATGAAAATAATCTTACTTACCGTAAATCTAATTTTGTAAAAACGCTTTTTGAAAAACTTAATTCTATAGAAGGAATCGAAAATCAAAGTTCATTTATGAAAAGCATACATTCGTTTATTTCATATAAAAATATGAATTTTGACAATTTTAATGAATTTATTTTATCGGTAAAAGAAGTTAAAGTTTACGATATAACATTTGATAAAGCGCCAGGACAGAAAGAATTGCATCAGAATATTGATGCATACAGGCTTAGCATATCTAAATCTATAGATATTTTACCTAAAAGTTTTGAAACCAAACTTGATTCGGCTCAAAAACAAAATTATATTACTGTAGAAATTCTGAATGGTTCATCTTTATCAGGAAGCGCGGAAAAAATAAGAAAACAACTTCAAAAGTTTGTGGATGTAGACGTGCAATTCATTGGAAATGCTAAAACAAGAGATTATGCGAATACCCTGATAATTGATAAAAAAAATAATTTGAAGTCATCACAGCGTATAAAAGAAATTTTGGGATTCGGAGAAATCAAACGGGAAATTGATGAAAATTCGTTCACGGATGTAACAATAATTCTTGGAAATGATATTGAACCTGAAAAAAAATAAGAAAATAAAATGTTGAGTTTTGATTGAATTTTGCGGTTAAAGCATTGGTGCAAATAATGCGCAGAAGTTGTTTCTGAAAGTTTCAAGTCTTGATTTTTTCAAAACTGAATTAAAAGAAATTTTTTCAGAATATCTTTTTTCTGATTCAAACATATTTGCGGATTTTTTTATAATGTCAGTTCCTATTACTTCAAAACATAATTCGTAATTTGAACGTAACGAAATGTAATCAAGATTTCCTGAACCGAGTATTGCCCATTCTTCATCAATTACTATAGATTTTGAATGAATAAAAGGAAGTTTGCGTTCGAAAATATTTATATTGCATTCTGTAAGTTCTCTGTATAAACTTTTTGAAGCGTATTCCATTATTTTATGTTCGTTTTTTTGCGGAATAATTATATTTACTTCAATTCCGGATAATCCGGCATATTTTAATGCGGAAATAATTTCTGGTTCCGGATAAAAATAAGGCGTAATTATATCTATTTTTTTTTCGGCATGCATAATAGCACCGAATATTATTAATGAAAATGCTTTGTAAGCTGCTGTTGGAGAACTGTCGATAACACGTATTATGCTGTTTCCATCTTTAGGATTGTCAGGATAATATTTTAAATCATTTAAAATTTCGTTTGTTACAAATAACCAGTCTGTTGAAAATACTGATTGAAAATCAGATACTGCCGGTCCTTCGATTTTGAAATGATAATCATGTACAAAACAGTTTTTATTATTGCAGTATTTATTGTAATTTTCATCATGTATATTTAATCCTCCGCTAAAAGCGGTTTTCCCGTCTATAATCAGGTTTTTTCTGTGGTTTCTGAAATTTACTTTGAAATTTCGTTTTAAAAGATTTAATCCGCCGAATGAATAAACTTTGGCTCCGGCTCGTTTCAGTTCATTCCAGAATTTTACAGGAGTGTTTATTGAACCTATTGGATCGTATAATAATCTTACTTCAACTCCTGATTTTGCCTTATTTAATAATGCGGTTTTGAATTCTTTCCCGATATTGTCGCCTGAAAAAATGTATGACTCAAGACATATGAATTGTTTTGCTGAATTTATTGCATTAAGCATTTCAGGATAAGCTTCGTTTCCTGTAAGCAGAAAATTTATCTTGTTTCCGAATGTAGGAGGATATTGTTCGAGTGAATCAAGCAGAGAATTTGATTTCACAGTTTTTTTGTATGTAGATAATAATGCGTTTAGATCTTTTATTTGATTTTCGTTTATCTGAGTAATAATAAACTGATTTATAAGTTTTGCGGAATTCCGGTATTTTTTTATTTTTCGTTTAAGTAATGTCATTCCGAAAACAAGATATAAAACTGCTCCCCCAATAGGAATAAACAGCACTATTAAAATCCATAAAGCTTCTCCAACAGGATCCCGTTTTGAAGTGACAATATGATAAATTATAAGGATGTCAATTAATAGGCAGAAAAAAAATAATATTATTACAATTATTATTGATGGAAACATTTTTAATAATTATTTTTTTAACTAAATTTATATTAAAATTTAAAATCAGTTGTTTCTTCGTCTGCGGGTATTTTTGAAACAGGAACATTGTTGGCAGCGCATTTGTTTAAAAAATTTTGAGTTGGATTTGAAAATACCGCCCAAAAAAATATTGAACTGAATACCATTAATGTTCCTATAATAAAATATTTCATAATTTTTCTTTTTTCGAGTTCAAAATCCATTATCCAATATAAAAAATAACTTGAAAGAGCCATTATGCAATATAAAAAACCCGTTAATTTTATAACAGTCCAAATTTCCCAGGCTAAAAGGGTTGATACTGCAGCATCGTCGCTGTAATAACTTAATAATCCGACATAATATCCCATTTTAGCTAAATCCCTTGATATTACAAGCAGCCCTATTACTCCTCCGCTAACTAAGGTTGATATGCAAATTATAAAATATTCGATTATAGTTGAAAGTGAATATTGTTTGAAACTGAATCCGATTCCATGTTTTATCCACATGAACTTTTCGTTTGTAAATGGAGCAGATTGAATAACTGTTAATTTTACAGTAGGTTCGTCAGATAAGGTTAAAAAAAATATTGTGCCGGCAAATATTATTGACCACCAGATCAGATGTTTTATTCCTTTTTCAAAATTTCCTAATTTAACTGCTAGCAATAAAGGAATGTAAACTCCGAATGGTGCGAAGAACGGTAATGTATAAGCTGATGAAGTGAACATTCCGGAATAAGTTAAAAACATGGTGGAAATCAGAATTAACGGATAAGCCAACCATGTTTCAAATGATGATTTGAATAAAAACTCACCGTGCTTATACACTGACCGTAACTTCTTTTATAGACATAAATTATTTTTTTAACAATTTTTTTAACTCGTCGACTTTATTGGTTTTTTCCCAACTGAAAATATTTCTTCCAAAATGACCGTAAGCCGCTGTTTTTAAATATATCGGTTTTCTCAAATCAAGAGTAGTTATTATACCTTTTGGAGTAGTGTCAAAAATTCCGAGAACAGCTTTTTCAATAATTGATTCTTCAATTTTGCCTGTTCCGAAAGTATTGACATAAACTGATACTGGTTTTGCTATACCGATTGCATAAGCAAGCTGAACTTCACATTCTTCAGCTAACCCTGCAGCTACAATGTTTTTAGCTATATATCTTCCCATGTATGCTGCTGATCTGTCTACTTTTGATGGATCCTTGCCTGAAAATGCACCGCCGCCGTGTCTGCCTTTTCCGCCGTAAGTATCTACAATAATTTTTCTTCCTGTCAAACCGCAGTCTCCGTTTGGTCCGCCTACAACAAACCGGCCAGTAGGGTTAACATGGACTTTTAATTTGTTGTCAATAAGTTTTTTCGGCAATACCTGTCTTATAACTTTTTCTTCAATTTCTTTTTTTAATTTTGATAATGAAACTGAAGGCAAATGCTGGGTGGATATTACTACGGTATCTATCTTGACAAGTTTTCTGCCGTCGTATAAACATGTAACTTGAGATTTACTGTCAGGACCAACGTATGCTAATTTTTTTGATTTCCTTAATTCTGCGAGTTTAATCAATAATTTATGCGCATACATAATCGGTGCAGGCATTAATTCAGGAGTATCGCTGTTAGCATAACCGAACATCATTCCCTGATCTCCAGCGCCTTGTTCTTTATGAAGACCCTGGCCTTCAGTAACTCCCTGTGAAATATCAGGAGATTGTTTGTCAAGCGCAACTATAACTCCGCTTGCATCACAATCAAATCCATATTCTTTACCGGTATATCCGATATTTTTTACTACTGTTCTCGCTACATTTTGATAATCAACTGTTGCTTTAGTTGTAATTTCTCCAGCTATAGCTATTAAACCTGTCGTTATTAAAGTTTCACACGCAACCCGGCTGTTAGGATCCTGAGTAAATATTGCATCAAGTATTCCATCAGAAATTTGATCCGCTACTTTATCCGGATGTCCTTCGCTGACAGATTCCGAAGTAAATAAATATTGTCTGCTCATTTTAAAAAAAACCTCCTGAAAATTATTCTTATAATATAAATTTCATTGCGCATTATATTTAACCGTAATTTGAATTCACAGTTTAGAAATATTATGCCGCTGCGCTAATTAAAAAATTCGGCATTAATTTTTCATTATTCTTTTTTATTATACCATAGCTTTTTTATTTTTACAACCTTTTTTTATAAACATTGTAAGTTGTTTCAATAATCGTTTTTATATCGCTGAATTTAGGCGACCATTTTAATTTTTCGAATGCGAGTTTATTTGATGCGATTACAGTTGCCGGATCTCCTGCACGTCTACCGGAAAATTTATAATTCAATTTTTTGCCTGTAATAGATTCTATTGATTTTATAACTTCCAGAACCGATGTTCCTGTATTCTGGCCGAGATTTATAAGCAGGTTTTCATTTTCTGATTTTACGTATTCGAGAGATTTTATGTGAGCGTCAGCGAGATCATTAACATGAATATAATCTCTTATACATGAACCGTCGCGTGTTTTATAATCAGTCCCGAAAACTGACAGGGTTTCCCGTAAACCTGTTAGTGTTTCCATTGCTACAGGAATAAGATTTGTGCAGTCTTTTTCAATAGAGGATATTCTGTTTTCAGTGTCATAACCTGCTGCGTTAAAATAACGGAGTATGCCGTATCTTATGCCTTTGAGTCTGGAATACCATTTGATATTTTCTTCAATTGCGAGTTTTGTGTAGCCGTAATAATTTTCAGGATTAAGTTTGTGAGTTTCATCTACAGGCACGTATTCAGGTTCGCCGTATACAGCTGCTGAAGAAGAAAAAATAATAACAGGAATTTTGTATTCAGTCATTTTATTTAAAATATTCAATGACCCAGTAATATTATTTACAGCATATTTTTCAGGAACTATCATTGATTCTCCTGCTGCTTTAAATGCTGCGAAATGATATATTGCGTCATAATGTTCTGAACTCATGGCATTATCAAGATCAGACAGATTCAGTATGTCTCCTTTTATAAATTTTTCTTCAGAAAATATGTTGGAAGGATCGCCTTTAGACATATTGTCAAACACTGTTATTTTATGACCTGTTCTTATTAAATCTGCGCATACATGACTTCCAATGTAACCTGCTCCGCCTATAACTAAAATTTTCATAATTTAAACTCCGAAATTAAAAATAAATTTTATTTTTTATTTGTAAATAGCTGTTTAAAAACAATTCAGATGGAATGACATTTATTGTTTATAGTTTGTATTATTCGAGTTTTTTAACAGGTAAAAGAATAGTGAACTCGCTTCCTATTTTTTCAGCGCTTATAACTGAAATTTTTCCTTTATGATCCTCAATAATTTTTTTTGCTATAGGTAAAACGAGTCCTATGCCG
>JAGOBX010000220.1 GCA_017999075.1 Candidatus Babelota bacterium
CATTAGACCCGATTACTGTTTCAGCTAAAAGAATTGCTACCATTGATAAAAATTTGATTGCAGATTATAAAAAAATAATATTTTATATAGGAGAAGAGCATAAATGAAATTTAAAAGTAAAATAATTTTTTTGTTTTTGATTATATTATTTTTTTGCTTAAATTATAATGTTTACGCAAATATTTTGTCTATTGATAGTTTAAGCAGCGCTGATTTTCCCAATTTAATTTCAATGACTGTTACAGTGAAGGATGGTTCGGGAAATCCTATTACCAATCTTACAAAAGAGGATTTTTGTGGTTTAATGGAAAATAATGTTCCTCAAAATATTTATGTAGTGCCGCCGAATACAGAGGGGTCAAATTCTAAAGTTGCAGATATAGTGTTTATTATAGATAATAGTAACAGTATGTCAGATGAGCAAGCACAAGTAAAAAATAATATCATAAGTTTTGTAAATGGTTTAGCCGCAGCAGGAGATATAGATTATAGATTAGGATTAGTTAGATTTGGACAAGGAACAAATAACGGACAACCGATTATTGAAGATAATGGTAATCTTACTGCTGATTCAAATTATTATAAAAATACTATTTTGAATAGAATGACTGTTGATGGTGGAACAGAACCGGGATTTGAAAGTTGTTATAAAGCAACGACACAAATAAATTTTAGAAGTAATTCTCAAAAAATATTTGTAGTTATTACTGATGAACCCAGTAATGGCGATATTACGCCTTTTCAAACTGTAATAAATACCTTAAATCAAAATTCAATAAAAGTTTATACATGGTATCAAATAGGTCAGGGGGATAATCACTATAGTCAAAATTCAAGTGGTAGTTTATCAAAAGAAACCGGAGGAAAATCATTTAGTATTTTAGATCCGATTACAGTTTTAATTAATGAAATAACAAGCTCTGTTTCATCTCAATATGTTATTACCTATACGCCAACCAATCAAGAATATGATGGTATTTTAAGAAATGTAATTTTATGTTATTCAGGAAATACTGCAACAGCATCTTATACGCCGGGCGCAAGACCTGTATTAACATTAACAGACGCGACACAAGAATTATTTATTGGCGCGCGTGTAGATAATGATCCGAATGTTCAAATATCAGTATATATGCAAGACATACAATCTCCATATCCAACTAATGTTACTTTGCATTATAGACATATAACTGCAGCATCTTATACTTCGATAAATATGACAAATGTTTCAGATTCATTATATCGCGTAACACTACCTACAAATGTAATTCAAGATCCGGGTGTTGCATTTTATTTTTCAACAACTGACGGGCAATTATCAGCCACATTACCCAAAAATGATCCGTCAGAAAAACCTTTTTATTTTGCAGTTTTACCTAATGTTGCGCCAATTATACTAATCAAAGATGTTCGGGCGACTAATCCTAGTGAATTAATTTATGTAGATGTTGAATGTGTTGATACTACTTATAATATAGCTTCTTCAAAAATATTTTATAAAGATGCGCGTCAATTATTATATTCAGAAACCACAGCATACAACACATCTGATTCCAATTATTATTTTAGATTTCCAACTTTAACTGATTCATATAAATATTATTATTATGTTCAAGCAACGGATAATTTTAATCTTAACGCTTCAAACGGGTTTCCAGACGCGCCGCATCAGATTAGTTTAAATGATGTTTTCGCGCCGCCGGAAGTTACTCTCTTAACTCCGAATAACACCAGCGAAACCAGTTCAAAGAACACAATATTTTCTTGGACAAAAGTTTATGACAGAGAAAGTTCAATAAAAAATTATTCTATTGAATTTGCAAAAGACATTAATTTTTCAAATATAATCTATTCAGAAACAACAGTCGATATTAATATTTTTCCATCTTATAATTTTGAAGATACTATTTATTATTGGCGTGTAAATGCAGTTGACAATTGGAATAATATAAATTCCGGTACTATGAAATGGAGTGTTTTTTTTGATTCAAACCCGCCGAGCATAGCGAGTTTAATACAGCCGGCTGACGAGGCGAAATTTAATGCGGTGAATGATACGATAAAATTTGAATGGACGGAAAGTATTGATACCGGCTTAGGAAATGTAAGTTGTATTCTCCAATTTTCCAAAGATAATTTTACGAGCGTTTGGGATTCGCAAACATTGACAAATACCAGCGTAATAATTTCAATGTCATATTTTAGCGAAGATACGATTTATTATTGGCGTGTTCTTTCAAAGGATAAAATTAATAATACAAATAGCGGTTCTGACACAAGAGTATTTTATAAAGATAATTATTCTCCGACAAAAGTAGTATTAATAGCTCCTGAAAATAATGAAGTTATGAAAGCATCCGGCTCGGATTTAAAATTCGAATGGTCTCAAAGTTTTGATACGGGACTTGGTTTTGATTCTTATACGATTGAAATTTCAAATAATATTAATTTTACAAATATCGTTTATACCGCGACTAACTTGAAAGATACATTTTTAAATCTTAATGTTTCATTATTTGATAATAATAATAGCGAACGGTTATATTGGAGAATTATTTCATACGATACATTATTGAACTATAATACTTCAACTGTCAACAATTTTTTAAATGATTTGCTTCCGCCGACAGAAATTATAATATTAAAACCGGCAAATAATGATACGGTTAATTTTAAATTACCCACTTTGATAGAATGGACGCCATCTGTTGATACTGGAGTCGGACTGAAAATGTATAGAATTCAGATTGCCGATAATGTCGGCTTTTATCCTGTCGCGTATAGTTATGATACTACTAATATCAGTTGCTCATCTATTCAAGTTTTATTGTCTGATTTTAATGAAAAAGATTATTATATAAGAATTAGAGCGTATGATAATTTTGATAATGCGAGTTTGGGTTCAAATATAAATAAGATTTACAATGATATTACTCAGCCTGTAACTACAGACAATATTCCGGCAGATTGGCAAAAAAATAATTTTGAAGTTGTATTTATTGCAACGGATACAAACTTAACAACAACTTTTTATTCAATAAACAATTCGGATACGCTTACAGGAAAAACTTTTACAGTCGCAAATGATGGGAATTTTAATATTTTTTATTATAGTTCGGATTTATATTCAAACACCGAAAGCATTAAAACAAACGAATTAAAAATCGATAAGACCGCGCCTGTAATAAGTTCGGTTGATTATTATTCGCAGGATGCGGACAGAAACCTGAATGATAAAAGTCCGTCGCATTTTACTGTTAGTTGTATAAGTTATGATACATTGAGCGGATTAGCAAATCATCCGTTGGCGGAATATTATATCGGTAAAAATTTAATCAATTATACAAACTCAATTTTAATGGAAACTTCAACGCTCGGCGCAACTGTTTACAGATGCAATATTTCTGAAACAACATGGAAAACATATTCAGAAGATACGATTTTTATCAGGATAACCGCAACTGATTTGGCAGGTAATACAACGGTTTATACATTAAGCGAGTATATCGATAAAAATAATGACACGCCGTTATTAACGCAGAATCCGCCTACAGTAGTAATGGACGAAGACACAGAAACAAGTCCGTTCAATTTGAATAATTATTTTTCAGATGTTGATAAAAATGATACTCTCGTTTTTAGCGCGACCAATAAAATTCCGGACAGCATAGCAATCACGATATCGGATACAGGACAAGTTTTTTTAAAACCCGATACAAATTATAATGGGAATATACAAGTAACGGTTCGCTCAACTGACCAGATTGGAGCATATACAAGCGGAAGTTTTATGATAATCTTAAATCCGGTTAATGACACGCCGGTTTTAACTGCAATACCAGATACTTCGATACTGCAAGGACAGCAATTTACTTATTCGATAATTGCGGATGATGTTGATAATGATCCGCTTATTTATTCCATAGTTTCAGGGATTAATGGTTTAACGATAAATAACAATACTCTATCTTTTCTGCCGACCAATAATGATGTTGGCGCGCATACTGTATGCATAAGGGTTTCAGATAATCAAGCTGCGGTTTTTGATACATTTGTAATAACGATAATCAATGTAAATGATACGCCGGTATTATCAAAATCAATACCAACGGTAGTAATGAACGAAGACAGCGAGACAAGTCCGTTTAATCTGAACGATTATTTTTCGGATATAGACTCAAATAATATTTTGACTTTCAGCATTACTAACAAAACTCCGGACAGCATAGCAATCACGATATCTGATACAGGACAAGCTTATTTAAAACCGGACTTGAATTATAATGGGAATATACAAGTAACAGTCCGCTCAACTGACCAGCTTGGCGAATATACGGACGGAAATTTTACGATAATTGTAAATCCGGTTAATGACACGCCGGTTTTAACTGCTATCCCTGATACTTCGATACTGCAAGGGGAGCAATTTACTTATTCGATAATTGCGGCTGATGTTGATAACGATCCGCTTATTTATTCCATAGATTCAGGGATTAATGGTTTAACGATAAATAACAATACTCTATCTTTTCTGCCGACCAATAATGATGTTGGCGCGCATACTGTATGCATACGGGTTTCAGATAATCAAGCTGCGGTTTTTGATACATTTGTAATAACAGTAATCAATGTAAATGATACGCCGGTATTATCAAAATCAATACCGACAGTAGTAATGAATGAAGATAGCGAAACAAGTCCGTTTAATCTGAATGATTATTTTTCGGATATAGACGCTAATGATATTATAAATTTTGCGGCTCTAATTAAAACGCCGGACAGCATAGCGATTACAATATCAGATACAGGACAAGTTTATTTAAAGCCGGACTTGAATTATAATGGTAATATACAAGTAACGGTTCGCGCAGCTGACCAGCAAGGCGGATATACGGACGGAAGTTTTATAATAATCGTAAATCCGGTAAATGATATTCCGAAAGCAATAATTAAATATGATAATAATAAAACAACATCTAATGATACATTTATTGTTAGTCAGCCGATGACATTGTCCTTAAACGCCGATTTAAGTTATGATGTTGACAGCGATAATCTAACATATTTATGGAATTTCGGCGATGGCGCGAGTTCAACGCAGAAAAACATTGAACATACATATTCCCGCAGCGATACTTATTTTATAACATTGACAGTAACTGATATTCACGGCGCAGTTGATACTGCGTATCTGACTTTGATAATAATAAACTCATTGCCGTCTGCGGTTTTTAATTTCGGTAATACAGACATAATGTTTGCAGGCGAAGAGCGAATATTTGATGCAAGCGGCTCGACTGACGCGGACGGGAGCATAGACAGTTATGTTTGGCAAATATCTTCAGCGGCTGACAGCGTATTCTACGGCGAAACATTGACTTATATTCCGAATTTTATCGGGAGCGATACGGTAACATTAAAAATTTTTGATAATTACGGATATTATTCTGAAACATCGGTTGTGATTACAATCAGAATGCCGAACACTGAAATTTATACGAATGTTACAGGCGTTCGACCCGACAGATATTTTTATACTTTAGCGTTTGAAGATTTATATCCGAATGTCGGCGACGGTGATTTTAATGATTTTGTTTGCGATTATAATATAAACCGAATATTAAATGCGAATAATGAAATAACAAAAATAATTATTTCTTCAAAAGCATTAGCTCGCGGCGCCGGTTATACGCATAAATTCAAAGTGAAATTAAATATCAATGGTTCTGCGAGTATATCTATTAATGAATATAAGCCGGACGGAACTAAAGCGCGTAATACGGTAAATACTTCGGGCAGCGGATTATTGGATATAACATTATTTCAAAATACTGCGGAAGCGTTTAAAAATGCAAACGGAAGTAATATTTCAAATCCTAATGCGTCATCTATGACTGTTGAAGGCAATTATGCGGAAGCAATTATTACTTTAAATAATCCAACAGAAAATCCGCTTGCTTCATCAGATATTCTTCCTTACGATCCATATATCTATATCAATAATACTACCCCGGAAAATAAAAATACTAATAAAGAAGTTCATCTCAATACTATTGATTCTAACTATTATCCGTTTGCTTTAATGGTTCCAACAAACTGGAGCTGGCCAAAAGAAGGTTATCCGATAGATACGAATATTGCGCAAATTAAAAGTAAACCGTTATCAACTATCGCGTATCCGTTATTTCAAGATTGGCGGTTAAGCGGATACAATTCAAAAATTAACTGGTATGATTATCCGGTTGATAAAAATGTTGTGAAAAATACGAGAACTCAACTGGAAAATAATAGACCGCAGATAACTTCAAATAAAGA
>JAGOBX010000221.1 GCA_017999075.1 Candidatus Babelota bacterium
GTGCAAATGACAAAATCATGACTGCAAACAACATATTAAAAGTCATTCCTGATTTGACGCGCAAACTTTCCGATTATATTGCTTTTAAAAAAAATAAAATAGATATAATAATTGCTTTCGGATCAGTATCAGGTATAGCTGCATCAATATTGAAAAAGAAATTAAAGATCCCTTTTATTTTTGTCCCTGAATCTTTCACATACAATTCTATGCTGGACATAAAAATTAATTCTAAAAATTGTGATCAGCTTATCAAACGTAATAACTGGCATCTGCAGCATAGCGCTGAAACAGTTTCTATTCTATTCTGTGATTCCATAATCGTTCCAATATCAGAAAAAAAAGCAGACCAGATATTCAGCAGTAAGCTGTATAAAGAAATTTACGGGAAAATTAATAACCTGACTAAAATTAATTACGGTGTTAACGCTGATAATTATGGAATTGAAAAATTTAAAAATCATTATAAGAATAATGATGGAAAACTCGAACTAATAAATCTGATTAAAAGCCGTATAAATCTTGAAAGGTCGGAACTTCCTTTTATAATTACAGACATAAGCCAAAAAAATAACGATAACGCTTTTAACCTTATCAAAATTTATAATTCTTCCAAAGAACTTCAAAAGTCAGCAAATCTAATGATTATAGGAAAAATTGACAGCAAACGCCTGATTACAAATTTAAAAAAAAATAATTTAGAAGGCAAATTATGCGTTTTAAAATATTCAAATTATTATAATGAATTACCTTATATTTTCGGGTATTGCGCAGAAAAAAGATCTATCTTTGTAAATTTCGATTCGACAGAAAACAATATATCAGTTTTATCCAACTTAATGACTGCCATGGCTTCAGGAATTGCAGTTATTACTGCAAAAAACGAAAGTATTTCCGAACTTTTAGATTTTAACAGGTATGGTTTAATGTTTGTTGCTCAAAAACAATCATTAAAAAACATCTTGTATTTTATTAATAAAAAAGAGTTATTTGATACGTATAGAGAAAAATCCGTTAAACGGATAATTGTAAATTATTCTTGGAATGTTATCGCAAAAAAATATTTAAGAATAATAGAATCCATAGAAAAAAAAGGAAACGCATGTGTTCAGGACATATCTATTCCAAATTATTTTGTTAAACAATCTAAACAGGATGATGAGCAAAACATTAAATCGGCTTTTAAAAATATTTTGGTTAATAATAATTTTCAGTTATAACTTTAATTATCTGCCGGCTGAATCATACGATACTGTAATTATAAAAAAATCCGATACTCTCGAAGTTAAATTTTTTAACGATAATGATTACATATTAGGAATGTCCGGAAATATAGAATTAGAATATTCCGGTATAACAATAAATTCCGACAGTATAACTTTCAATCCCGTCACATCTCAAATTTCGTCAAATTCAGTGACAAGATTCAAATCTTCTGACTTGGACATTGTTACTGACAAATTCAATTATTATTTAAACTATGATATTAATGAATTATATAACGTCAGCCTTGTTTTTGACAAATGGTTCATAAAAGCCGGAAAACTTCAAATTAAAAAAAATATTAAAAACAGTAAACAATCCAATTTTTATACTTTGACAGATGCAAGAATCACAAGTTGTGATTTTGATACACCTCATTTTCATATATTTTCAAAAAAAAGTCTTTTGAAACCAGATGAATCTATTTCGTTATATTCTCCTGTTTTTAAAATAGGAAAATTTCCGCTTCTCTATTTTCCTTACTTGAAAAAAAGGTTGGGCCGAGATGTATTTAAATATGAAGCAGGTTATTCTAAACGTGAAGGAATATTTGCGCTTACCGAATATTTTGCCGATCCTTCACCTCCCCTAACTTACAGTATAATAGCCGATTATTATTATTATAGGGGGATCGGAACAGGTTTCAACGCCAAATATGATACAAGCAATATTTTCATTTCAGGAAAGTCATATTACATCGCAGAAAAACCTATTATATATAATATAAATACAGGTGAATATTTAAAAACAGGCGGAACAAGAAGAGATCGTTGGAAAACAGAATTCGATATAAAAAGCATTATATATAAAAACATTAATATAAGAGGAACAAACAAATATTACTCTGATAACCTTATTGAAAAAGATTATAAAGAGCGATGGTCCGGACTTATAATTAATGAATTTAATAATGAATTTGAAATTTCATCTATAACAGAAAATAAAGTTTGGCATTTGATATATGAACGTAAAGATTTATGGAATGCAGCTGCAGGCAAATTCAAATACTCATATATAAATTTCCCTGATTTAAGAATTATGTGGAATAGAAAACACTTCAAAAAACTCGACATATACTTTAAACCTGATATTTCTGTAATATCTAAACATTCAGAAAATTCTGTGCGTAATACCGATTATAACGCTGCCGGATATTTGATAAAAAAAATAAACATCAACAAATTATTAAATTTTTCAATAACCGCAGGCCTGAAATTCAATAGAAATGAATATAGCTCTTCGGAGATTTCAAGAGATCACAACAAATTAAATTACACTGCTGAGATTTCAAGGTTGGACAACTATAAAAATTATTACAGTTATGCTTCGCATTCATTTGAAAAAATTTTTTATAATGTAAATTCAACTCAAGATTTTTTCACAAGCGTTTTAACAAATAAATTAAATTGGGACAATATGTTAATATTTGATAAATCCATGTTATCTTTAATTTCAGGAGTTTCTTTAAACAACAACAAATATTATTCAAATGCCAAAGAACGGTTTGAAGATGTCAAAATAAACTATTTAATTGAATTTGATTCAGGTTCTTCATTATCAGCAAGCGCTGATTACAGTATAAAAAAATCGGCAGTTTCAATAAGTTCATTAACTCATATATTTAATTCAAAAAATAACAAATTTTCTCTTACAAACGGATTGAACTATGTTAATAAAAACAATGTTGACGGAATCTACCAATGGACATCAGACTTCACATACAATATTTTCAAAGAAAAAACTGCGGAATGGGTCATAAACCTTTCTCAAACAGTAGATTTGAATTCACGATATCTCAAAACTCAAAATATTAAAATAATCAAAGACTTACACTGCTTTACATCTGAACTTTCTTATAATAAAGCTTCGAAAAATGATTATTCCATTTTTCTTGTTTTTAATATAAAATCCTATCCAAAACAGGGATTGGGAATACAATATAATTACGCTAATAAGTCTATACGGTTGAAACAATAATTTTTTATGAAAAAAGAACGTCTTGATAAAATACTTTTAGATAAAAAATTTTTCAATTCCAGAACTGAAGCTCAGGGATACATTTTGGCGGGCAAGGTTCTGGTTAATGAAACTCCCATTACTAAATCAGGAGAAAAAATAGATACTGATTCTGAAATCAGGATAAAAGGGGAATTAAAAAAATATGTAAGCCGCGGCGGCGACAAACTCGAAATAGCAGTTAATGAATTCAATATTGATTTTACCAACAAGTCAGTTCTTGATATAGGAATTTCAACAGGCGGATTTACTGACTGCGCGCTTCAATCAGGCGCTGAATCAGTTACTGGAATTGATGTAGGATATGGTCAGCTTGACATTAAAATAAGAAACAACCCTAAAGTGACAGTTATTGAAAAAACAAATGCAAGAACTCTAAATCTAAATAAACAATTTGATATTATTTTATGTGATGTATCGTTTATATCAACAATAAAACTTTTAGACACATTTGATTTACATTTAAAACAAAACGGCAGAATGGTTATTTTAATAAAACCTCAATTTGAAGCAGGACAGGAATTTATAGAAAAAGGCGGGATAGTAAAAAATCTTGATGTTCACAAAAATGTGCTTGATGAAATAAAAAAAAAATATAATGAAAAAAAATTTGAGCTTACAGGAATTGCAGAATCACGGATTCTTTTTCCAAAAGGCAACATTGAATATTTAACTTACTGGAAACGGGAAATATGAGAATACTTATTATTGAAGACGATTTAACTCTTGCAGAATTCATAAAAAAAGGATTAACCGAAGAAGGATATGCTGTAGATATAAATTCAAACGGAGAACATGGATTCAATCTTGCTTTGAATCATGAATTTGATTTGATTATACTTGATGTGATGCTTCCTTTAAAAGACGGTTTTGAAATCTGCAAATCTATACGTCTGAAAAATAAAACCATTCCGATTTTATTTTTATCTGCCAGAGATGAAACTCAGGATATTGTAAAAGGTCTGGATTCTGGCGCAAACGATTATCTTACTAAACCATTTGCATTTCCGGAATTATCAGCTCGTATCAGAGCATTATTAAGAAAGAATACTAATCCTGACAACTCAGGAATAATTAAAATAAACGACTTAACTCTCAATCTTTTCACACACAAAGCAGTCCGGGAAGAAAATGAAATAGAATTAACATCAAAAGAATTTTCTCTGCTCGAATATTTTATGAGAAACCCTGACAGGATACTTACGCGAACTATGATCATTGAACATGTGTGGAATTTTAATTTTGACAATTTTACAAATGTAATTGACGTATACATAAACTATCTAAGAAAAAAAATTGACGAAGACCACGCTTTTAAAATGCTTGTTACAATCCGCGGGTCTGGTTATATGCTAAGGTCGAAACCTCAATGAAATTAACATTTAAACGAAAATTAATATTAATATTATTTTTTATTCTTTCAAGTCTGTTTGTAGTTCAAGTTTTAATTGTAAACCATTTCACGGAAAAATATGCTATTGAATACGAAAATAATGAAATGAAAGAATATATGGAACTATGTATAAAAATTTATTTCAATGAATTGGAATTGAATAACACTCCTCAAATTGACATTGAACTTGAACATTTCTATTTTCAAGTCCGGGATGAATCGGATAAAATAATTTACAGTTCTCCCAAAATAAAAATGATGAAAACCGAACATTTTACTTTAAAAAATTTGGATAAAAATGAATATTACTATAATGATAAGCTGAACGGCGATTTAGTCAGAATATATGTGGAAAAACAATTTTTAAATGGAAAAATTTATAAATTCGTATATTTTATTTCATTAAACGAATATTTGAAATTCGTAAATAAAATAAACGGGTTATTCATTATAATATTTATTATAGTCATAGTAATACTGTTTTTAATTTCAAATTTTTTTGTTAATAAAGCTTTAAACCCGATTAACCGCATTATAAATGATGTCGAAAAAATAAATATTAAAACTCTTAGCGGAAGAATAAAAAAAGTTGAATCAAATGATATCTTAGAAAACTTAACAACCACATTTAATTATATGATTGAACGTTTGGAAATCTCATTTAACCGAATTAATGGTTATTTTTCTAATTTTTCTCATGAAATCAAGACTCCTATCTCTGTAATAAAAAACGGAGTTGAACTTCTGCAAAAATCCAAAAAAAATAATGATGAAGAATCAAATATTTTGTACAGGTTGTCAGAAGAAATAGATGCAGTACAAAGGATGACAGGAGAACTCCTTTTTCTTGCAAAAGCAGATGCAGAAAATATAAAACTTAATTTTTCAACCATAAAATTGAAAGAATTAATATCTTTCTCAGAAGATATCGGAAAAATCATGACAGACGAAAAAAAAATCAAATTCATAATTAATTTTCCTGACACAGAAAATTCAATTTATATTGATGAATTCAAAATAAAACAGGTTATAATAAATCTTTTAAACAATGCCGTTGAATATACAAATTCAGGAGAAATATCAATAAACTTTTCTATCGAACACGATTATTTAATTATTTCAGTTTCTGATACAGGTATAGGTATAGATCCTCAAAATCTTCCTTATATATTTGAAAGATTTTACAGATGCGATAAAATACGATCTCGTGAAAAACATCATTTCGGTCTTGGATTATCAATTGTAAAAATGATTATTGAGTTACATAAGGGTTCTATTGAAATCAAATCCATAATTAATAAAGGGACTACTGCAACAATAAAAATTCCTATAGCAAATATTTCTTTCATACAATAATAAACATTAGAAAATTCTAATCTTATCTTAATGACTTTCTAATACTGTTATGCTATCTTTATATAAATATAGCCGTTTATTTTATTACAGGATATTTCTTATGAATTTTTTTTTACTATTTTATTCATTTTGGATTTCTTTATTTTCAATAATAAGAATTTATTTTATTATTAATTCCGGATTATTATCATTAGCTCCTAATATATTATTAAAATCATTATTAATCGGATTACGGTTTGATATAGTTG
>JAGOBX010000222.1 GCA_017999075.1 Candidatus Babelota bacterium
CGGCAGGTTTTTCTTCGCTCAAAACCGCTTCATTGTTTTCTTCAATCGGTTTCAGAATTTCAATGTGAGTCGGCTCTGGCAAATCTGAATTATCATCTGAAAACTTTGGTTCGATTTTTTCTTCAATGTCGTATTCTGGAAACGATGGAATAACAAGTCAATTTATTGAAATATTAAAAAATCCCGTGTTAACTGCAAAAAAAATAACAGAATCCTATAAAATCGAATTTATTTTATGGCTGCTATCATTTTCTTTTTTTATTCCTTTATTTAATTTTAAAAAATTCTTTATAGTCGGATTATTTTTTGTTTTTTTTGCTTTGATAGAAAGACCGTATATTTTCATGAAAAATTTTTATTATTTTATGCCTATTGTGCCTGTGATATTCATTGCTTTTGTAGATTCGATTAGAGTTATTGAAATTAAATTTAAACACAGCTGGCTTTATATTAATTTAATTTTAATAGCGATATTGATTTATTCAGCATATCCCTATATGAAAAATTTCAGAATAATTACTGATACTTCGGAATATTTTGATTTTCATAATTATCCTGATGTAAAAAAAGTTTTGAATCTTGTTAAAAAAGAGCAAAGCGTAATGACAACTACGCGATTTCATTATTATACTTCAAACAGAAAAATTGTTAGAAATTTACATTTGTACAATATAGTTGAAGATGTAATAATTCTCGATTTTTCTGAACGCGACTGGTTTTTAATGGCTCCTTCCTCAAACCATAAAATGCTGGAAATAATTTTTATGAAAAAAATTTCAAAACTGATTGAAGACGAAATTTTTGGAATAAAATTTTTAGAAAAAGATATTGTCCTGTTAGAAAAAAATTATAAAAATTATGAATATGAGAAAAACGAATTGTTTGATAAATTCGACGATCGTATAAAAAAAAATCTTGTATATGAAAAAAAAGACAATATGATAAATGAAAATATTTTGATACCTGTGTATGTTCCGGACAATGAACCATACCTTATTTACAACAATTCTATTAAAAAAATTTCGGGTGATATCATTATTTCATTTTATTTTAATTCAAAAGACAGAAATATAAAAGACATATACTATTCTCTCGAAGGTTCTTCTGACACCGGCGGATATGAGATTAAAACAACTTATGGTCAATCCATTTATATTTTAAATGAATTTATAAAGTTTAATGATTTGGAATTAAAGAATGGAATGAGAAAACTTGAAATAACTGTTCAATGCGAAAATGATTCATTATACAAAACTTCAATTCCGATTTTATTTGATCTGACTCCTCCGGATTTAAAAATTGAAAACAGCAATATTTTTTATGAAGATAGTTCTCCTGTTGAAATAAAAGTAGAATTATATGATGGGAAAATCAAATACCTTACTTCCTGTATGATGAAAAATGAAAATCCTTTTGCAGATAAATTGTTTAATAAAACTAATGATATGGCATATCCGGTGTTTCTACATTATCAATTAAAATCAAAAGGAAATTTATGCATTAAAAAAGAAAAAGTAATGAAGATTATCGCTTCAGATATTGCCGGAAACATAACTGAAATATTGCTTAACCAATAAAGGTTTGACAGAATTATTATGATTTGTTTAATAATTAAAAACAAAAAATTGCAAAAAATTAAAAATATTTTTTTTATAATTTTTTTGATTGTAAATATTTTTGATTTTTGTTACAGTTCAGAATTTTTGACCAGCAATTCAATGCCTGCAGCAATTCTTTCAGCAAATAAGACAAAAGCATTGATTGGCGACACGATAGTTTTAAAATTAAATATAAAATTCGCTGAAAACATAGATGAAATCAATCCTGTGTTTCCTGAAAAAAAAATAGGTGTTTTTGATATTTACGATATTCAAACTGTATATGAATCAAAAACGTCGAAAACATTCACAATTGTAATTGCTCCATTTCATATTTCTGAAACAAGTGCAGTTATACCTCCGATAAATGTTGAATACAAGAACAAAGACAATAGAAAAACCGGCGTTATTAGTTCGAACAGCATTCAAATTGAACTTGAAGACATTAAATTTGACTCTAAAAAATGGATTAAAAACCTGGAAAAACCTGTATTAAAAAAATATGATTATTCTGGAATTATTGTTGTTTTAACAATAATTTTTATTCTGATTTTTTTTGTCATAATGGTAAGATATATTTTAAAAAAAAGAATGGGAATCGAAAAAAAATATTCTTATCCCGAAGAAGAATACAGTACAGACAAAATAATAGAGTTATGTATTAAGGAACTTGAAAAAATAAAAAATAGGCGGGTAATGGATATATCAGACTATAAACTTGCGGCATTTGACCTGTCATTTTTATTGAGAAAATTATTAAGTGGTTTTTTTAAGACTGATTGTATGGAATTATCAAATTCTGAACTGAAAATTAAGTTTGAACAATATTCGTTTTCAAAAAAATATTTGTTTTTTGAAATATTGGATGAACTTGAAACCATAAAATTTTCTTCAAATTTTAGTGCAGACACTGTTAAAATTAAACAGATTTTTGATAATTCATTTATTGCAATCAGTTCTTTAAAAGGCATAAAAAATGAAAGCTGATTATTTTATTCAACTTATTTTTTGAATTTTCAAATATCATATTGACTTTACTTAAATTGTTATTAAAATAAATTAGTTTTTTAATAAAATAACAGGATTTTAAAAATCCCGTTGTTTTAATTTTGTTTTTCAAATCGTAGGGGGATATATTGAAATGAAAAAAGTTTGCGTTATTGGATCGGGATATGTAGGTCTTGTTGCCGGCGCATGTATTTCAGAACTCGGAGCTACAGTAATATGCGTAGATAAAGATAAAGATAAAATTGAAAAACTTAAAAAAGGAATAATCCCGATTTATGAACCTGGTCTTTCTGAACTTGTAGAAAGAAATGTAGAGGAAAAACGGCTTTATTTCACCAATAATCTGAAAGAATCTGTAAAAGAATCTGAAATAATATTTATTGCAGTAGGAACACCTCCTCAAGAAGATGGTTCGACTGATTTAAATCATGTTTTAAATGCTGCTCAGGATATAGCAGAAAGCATGAACGGTTATAAAATAATTGTTATAAAAAGCACTGTTCCTGTCGGAACATCGGATCTTGTAAAAAAGAAAATAAAATCAATAACCAGCATAAAATTTGATATAGTTTCAAATCCTGAATTTTTGAAAGAAGGAGATGCAATAAAAGATTTTATGCGGCCTGACAGAATAGTTATAGGTGTAGGCAATGAAAAAACTGCTGATATAATGAAATCCTTATATTCGCCTCTTGTTAGAACGGGTGCTCCGATTATTGTGATGGATAATAAAAGCGCAGAAGTGACCAAATATGCCTCAAACGCATTGCTTGCTACCAAAATATCATTTATGAATGAAATAGCAAATTTTTGTGAAAAAGTCGGGGCTGACGTTTCGCTTGTCAGGGCAGGCGTAGGTTCTGACAGCAGAATAGGAAAAAGTTTTTTATTTCCAGGATGCGGATATGGGGGGAGCTGTTTTCCTAAAGACATAAAAGCTCTGATTAAGACAGCCGAAGAACATGGAATAAAAATGAAAGTAATAAATTCTGTGGAAGAAGTTAATGATGAACAGAAAAAAATTATGATCCCGAAAATAGAATCTGAATTGGGTAAAGACTTATCTAAAAAACATATAGCTATCTGGGGATTGTCTTTTAAAGCAAGAACCGATGATATGCGTGAAGCCTCATCCATAGTTATCATAAAAGAATTATTGAACCGCGGCGCAAAAATATGCGCGTATGATCCTGAAGCAATTGGAGAAGCAAAAAAAATATTCAAAAATCAAATTGCCTATGCTGAAAATCAGTATGAAGCCATTAAAAATGCAGATTGTCTTGTGATTGTAACTGATTGGAATGAATTCCGGCAGCCTGATTATGACAGAATGCAGAAACTTTTAAAAAATAAGATGATATTTGACGGCAGAAATCTTCTGGATATTGAAGAGTTAAAATCCAGAAATTTTACTTACTACAGTATCGGGTTGAAACCTGTTATAGCAGCAAGATAAATTATTGGAGAAGACAATTGGCAGGAAGATACAGAGCGCGCACTAAAATTGAAAATATTAATGTTGGCGTTTATTATGCCGATCAAAATTCGTTAGAGAATGAATTAATCGATAAATGCAAAGATATTTTTTATACGAACGCAGCTGTTAAAAATGAACTTGAAATAGGATGCGGAAATGGTCATTTTATAGCAAAAAAAGCTGCTGAAAATCCGTCAGTGTATTATTTTGCCAATGAAATTAAATTTAAGATTATAGTAAAAGCCATTCAGAAAATTTACAATAATAAACTTAACAACGTATTTTTTTTGAGAGGGGATATAGCTTTTTTTATAAAATTAATACCGGATTGTTTTTTAAATGCAATATACATAAATTTCCCTGATCCATGGCTTAAAAACAGGTATAGAAAACGCAGAATAATAAACCAGGAAAATCTTAGTATATTTCATTCGAAACTTTCGGAATCGGGTGAAATTTTTTTTGTTACTGATAACACGGATTATTTAAACTATTCCATAGAACAATTTAAATTAAGCGGTTTTTTTGAACCTGTTTTCGAAAACTTCGGTTATTCGGAAAAATTGGATAATTATCCGCAGACTTTGTATGAAACGATTTTTAGAAAACAAAATATACCGGTATATTACACGGTATATTCTAAAAAAAACAGGACAATACAATGAAAACAGGATTATTTTCTTATTTAATTTTAAGCGTAATTATGAGTGTTTTATTATTTTTAGGAGGTTGTTCCACTTTTCCAAAAGATGAAAACCAGAAATTTTCAAGACAAATAGAAATATACGTACCTATTTTTAAAAATAATACGTATAAACCGGGAATAAATGAAATGCTTACAGATTGCGCAATAAATATTATGACATCTTCTGATTTTTTAAAACCAGTAAATAAGGATGATGCGGAATTTTCTGCTGCATGTGAAGTTATTTCATACGGAGTAACCTCCAAGATACTTGATTATTCAGATGTTTCTCAAATGAACAGACTCGATATTACTATACGGGTTTTTTTGTCGGAAAAAGACAATTCCGGGAATTTTTCTGAAGTTTCAAAATTTGATGTTTCAGCGTTTTCTAATTTCAGCGAAACAGGCATTTCTCCCGAACTTGAAAAAGATGCAGCGTCTAAATTATACAAGATTATTTCAATTAAATTAATTGATAAATTAAAAAAAAATATTTATGACAGAACAAAAACCAAAACTGAAAATTAAATCGGCAAATTACGATTTAAAAGAATTCGCCGTAGAATTATCAAAAAAAAAAGTGGCGCCAGTTATATATTTGATATATAACGAATCAGATTCTGAAAGCGCGGAATTTATAGATTCAGTAAAATTAGAATTGAATATTGTGGATGACAATATTTATATTTACCTTGGCGAAGAAATGGATTTAAATCAGTTTATAACCGATTACTGCAACGTTCCGTTATTCGGCGATAAAAGGCTGTTTATTATAAAAAATTTAAATAACTCAAAACAAAAACGCGACAAAAAATTAGTTGAATCTTTTTTAAGGCTGCTTGAAGAACCTCAGCAGGAAAATTATATTATTATAACCAACCCTTATATTTCGGAAAAAAAATATACGGATTTGATATACAAAACTTTGCTGAATTCGGCAGTTATAAAAATAAAAGAAGGAAATGTTATTCAATGGATAAAAGATTATGCTGAAAAAAACAGGAAAAACATTGATATGCAGGCAGCAAAAAAATTATTCGCATTATGTAATGAAAAAAAAAATAATATAAAATCAGAATTGGATAAATTATTTTTATATTGTCTTAATGAAAAAGAAATAACTCTTGAAGTTATTTCTAAAACAGTTCAGAACTATGACGAGGATAATATTTTCAATTTATTGGATAATATAATCCTTCGTCAATACGAAAAATCAGTTATTCAATATAGGGAATTATTAAATAAACGGGTGTCTGCGAATGTAATATTGTTTAATTTAATTGAAAAACTGAATAAACTGATTTATTTTAAAGAAACTGCAGTTAAAATGAAATATATTGGTGATTCTCAACTTGATCAAATTTGTGCTATAATCATGCAAAAATATAAGCTTCCAATAAATTATTATGAAAAGTATAAACTTAAAACTTTTGCAGCAAAGTATGATTTTGAAAAATTAAAACTTTTTTTAAAATATATGATAGAACTTGAT
>JAGOBX010000223.1 GCA_017999075.1 Candidatus Babelota bacterium
CTATAATCTTTCAATCTATAACCCTAAAGAGTTTTCTACAAAATTAAAAAACTTTCATCATTTTTAATTCGTTATATTCGTGGTTAAAATTGTTCTTCGGTGTCATTCAGTGTCCTCGGTGGTTAAAAATCTCTACCACTGAAAACACGGAACGACACCGAAAAATACAATTTACTTTTCTGCCACAAAGACACCAAGTCACTAATTTTTTTCGTGTCTTTAGCGCCTTTCGCTGTTAATTTATCAATTGTCTAATTCGTGTGAATTAGTGAAATTCGTGTAGAAAATTCTTTGACACGAATTACACAGATTCCCACGAATTTTAAAACGCCAAAGCGTTTGCTATAATATTTCAATCTTTGAATCAATAACCATAAAGGGTTTTCTCTAAAATTAAAGCCGCTCGTCATTTTATTCATTTAATTCGTTTTATTCGTGGTTAAAATTCTTTTTCGGTGTCCTTCAGTGTCCTCGGTGGTTAAAAATTTTCTACCACCGAAAACACCGAATTACACGGAAATTTAATTAAAAATATATTCAAACACGAATCTATCAAATCTAACGAATTTAAAATACAAAAGTATTATTTAACTGTATCCTTCCGTTAAACCTGTATTCATCTGTTTAAAAAAATTTTTATACTGATTAATAAGTGATTAAACGAATTTTTACGAATTTTAAAAACGCTAAAGTGTTCTCAATAATTTTTAAATTTTGAAATCTAACAATAATTGTCAATTGTCAATTTATTAAACTTATTCGCGCCATAACTGTTCATTCGCTCCTGCTACTTTTTCACGCTGCGTGTACCACCAATGATATCCTTCTCCATTCAATATTTTGGATTTAAACGGCGATCCTTTTGCTTTCGGCTTATTTGAACTGTCGCGGCTGCTCCATTGAAATTCATCAAAGAGATTGATATTACCTTTATCATCCATATCAAAAACAATATCAGATGCTGAATTATTTTTAAATGTTGTTTCCCATATCCGCGAACCGTTTTTATCATACAATACAATCTGACCATTCTTTTCAAATACGCATCTTTCCGCCTTATTTTTATCGCGAGTTGAAAAAATAGGTCCTTCGTATGTTTTAAAATAATTATTTCTCTGAAATTCAAACCGGCGCGCTGATAATTCAAGATAACCGTCATTTGTGAATGTAAACGTGAAACTTTTATTTGCATTACTTATTGATTCGCCTTTTTTCAGTTCAGAACCGCCATACATATATGAATATTGACCATTTTTCGCGTCGGCGATTGCCTTGCGTTTATTGCGGTCAAATTTTTTGATCGGCTTGCCATTGCATACAATCTGCAGTTCGCCATATTCGTTTATTGAAGCTGTAGCGCCAGGATTATCTTCCGTTTCCGTTTCCCATGCAATCTTATTGTCAGAAGTATAGACAACAAGATTACCGTTTTTTTCCATAACGCATCTATATGCCTTTTGTATTGGAAATTCCTGAATAGATTTAAAAGTTTTCACTGTATCATATGGCGGCGTCTGCATCTGTGATATTTCTTTTCTGTGAGTTATTAGCCAGCCCTTGTTTTTATTCTCATCATTAGAATTTGGATTCTGAGATATTGAAAAATACATTGCTTTATTTTTATCAGTTGCGTGATAAATGAATTCATTCGGTTTCAATTCCTCGCCTGATTTGAGTTCTATCCTGTCTTCTTCGGTAAGTTTTTTCACTATAGGCGCAGGAACACCGCCCCATTTGCCGTAAACTTCAATTTCCCGGATTGAGTAATTTGGACCATACATTGCTTTTGTTCCACTCATACGGATATATCTTGCAACCACATTATTTACCGAAAATTCGCGGTTATCAGCCGTTCCTTTAGTTATTTCAGCAATATCTATCCAGTCATAGTTATTCGGTGAAACCTGAATTTTATATTGAACGCCCGGATCTACCCAGTCAATTATAATTTTGTTAACAGTTGCATTTGCTTCAAGATCAACTGTAATTGTCTGTTTATCTCCGACTTCGCTCATCCATTTTGTAGCCGGATTTCCGTCAGTTGCATTTTTGAAATAAGATGTAACAGTTCCCGCCCGCATTTGAGAAGAAGCGGAAACCGGCTTATTCAACGCGAGATTTTCAGGTTCGGATTGAGAAACAGGCGCTGATTGAGCGCTCCAAACTTCAAATTCATAAATTGCAAAACCTATTTCAGTCAATTTCCCATTTGCATCTACTTTCTCATAAAATTTCCGCAAGCGTGTCAAGCAATTTATCTTTACATATCTGGCTTTTATTTCATTGAAAGAAATATCTTTTTTCCCTTCTTTTCCATTATATACAGCCGCAAGATCCGTCCATTTTTTATTATCAGATGAAACGGAAACTATATATTCCAAAGCTGCTTCAGGCCGCCAGTTCAATGAAACTCCATTTATCAGAATTTCTCCGCCAATATCAACTGTAATCCATTCTCCGTCATTTGGCTGGGACATCCAATAAGACGACTGATTGCCGTCATTTGCCCAAGCAGGATTTCTTTCATCATAAAAACTGCTGACAAAAATCTTTTTATTTTTTGCGATATTCGCGCCCTTCAAAGGTTGCGCTTTAGCAAAAAGTCCGTTCACTTCAAATTCGTTCAGCGCGCAGCCCCATTTGCTCATCGGTTTAACGCATAATACACGCGCGCCGATTGCGATTGTTTTATCAATTATAAATTCGCGCGAGCCTTCAAATCCGTCGGTAACTTTAACAATATCTGTCCATATAACATTATCTTTTGTAATTTGAATTTTATATTCTTTTGCCGCGTTCCAATCCCAATTTACAATAAACCTGTCAATTTCAACCGGACTTTCAAAGAAAACTGCCAGCCAGTCGTTTTCCACGCCGCTTGACACCCAATGAGTCAAAGGATCGCCGTCAATTGCGCTTTTTGAAGAATAATCCTTTTTAGCGTTTGGATTTCTTTCTATCATACTCGCATGCGCTTCGCTATTTGATTTAACAATTCCTTTTTGTGCTTGGTTCATTGTCCGCCAATCTGATTTTACAGAAGTCATACTATTTTTTTTGTTCTCATAAAAATTGAAGACAATCTTGTTATCTTTGTCAAATATATTCAAATCTCCGTTATCTGTAAGTTTCAGATAATTATTCGGATATGCCGGAACATTTGATTTCCAATTGCCTTCCCTGCCATTATCGTCGAATGTTGAAAATTTACCTTCTTTACTAATCATCAAAACCGGATTATCCTGAACTATAATTTCAGATGCCCAGAGCATTTTTTTGGAAGAAACCTCATAAATTTTCAATATGCCGCGGGTATTCTGAAACGGCTCAAATTCAAGCGAATATTGACCATTTTTTGAAACAAGCTTATTGCCAACTCTAAATTTTTCGCCAATAGTCAGCATATCATCCACAACAATTTGCGGAGTTAACTGCGGATTTTTATTTTCAAAAAAAGTAAATATCGCCTTCCCGTTTTTATCAAACATTTTCAGGTCGCCGCCGTTTGTCAACTGAACATAATTATTCGGATTAACAGTTGCATTGCAAATATTGGATTCTACATCAAATTTATTAAATGATGAAAATTTTCCGTCAGCTCCCATTTTCAGAGTTATACCGAGATTAAGCGTAGAATACCAGATTTCTTTATTATTCCAGTCATAAATATATAAACGGTTTACGCCGCCATTATCAGTTTTAAACTCAAGTTTATAATTGGCATTTTTGGAAAGCAGTTTATTCCCGATTTTAAAAATACCATTTGGCCCGAGAATATCGTCGCTTGAAGGAATCTGATTTTGTTGGATTTGATTTGAAGAAACTGATGTATTTTGAACAGGTGTTTGAGCCGCTTCACGGCTTTTAAAAAGCGCGTAGAGATTTTTGTCGAAATCTTCGTCTTTTGCGCCTTTTGATATTGCGGCATTAATTAAAGCGCGCACATCCTTGAATTTTGATATTGTTTCCGGTTTGCCGAAATCGGACTGTGGTATTGCTTTCTTACCGTCGATTATTTCAGCCATTGCCTTATTAGCCGCATTGATTTCTGTCAGCGTGCCTGAACTCTTATTTTCAAAAAAAACATAGATAGACGCGCCTGATTTATCGAACAGCCGTAAATCGCCTGCATCAGTCAATTGAAGATAATTATCCGGATTTTTCGGGGCATCGCATTTCCAATTTTCGTATCCGGTAGGATACATGCTTGACAATTTTCCGTCTGCCCACATTTTTATTGTACCTGCTAAATTCATTTTAGAATACCAGAGTTCATTATTATTTGAATCATAGATATAAAACCTGTTGCTTCCTCCATTATCAGTTTTGAATTCAACTCGGTATTTGCCATTTTTTGAAGTCAGTTTATCGCCGATTTTCATTGAACTATTAGGGCTAAGTATGTCCGCGCCACTCGGAATTGAAGAATTAGACGTTGACTGCTGTGAGTTTGTTTGATGATTTTGCGTCGTTTGATTTGAAGATTGTTGAATATTTTGCGTTTGAGTTTGCTGAGTGGCAGATGCAGTTGCCGCAACCTTTTGCGCCGCGCCAGGAACCGAGCCTTCAACTCCCCATAATTCAAATTCAATAATCATAGCGGAATTATTCGAAGATTGACACCCTTTGCTTATTGCTACTCGAACATAGCGGGCAATAAATTCCGTTACATTCTTATCTGTAATTGACTCTTTATTGTTTGAAACAGAATCAACATTTGTCCATTTTTTGTTATCTGAACTTTTTTGTATAACAAATTCAGGTATAACATATTCAGGATAATTGCTGTAATGTTTAATAACATAATGCCATATTGTGTGTTCTTTTTCCAAGTCAACAGTCAATATTTTATCATTGTCGTTTGTGAACCAGAAAGTCGTAGCGCTGCCGTCAATAGCGCGTGCGCCGTTATACGAAACTCCTGCGCTTCCGCTTTCAATATATTTTTTATTAAGCGCCACATTTTTTAACTCTAATGTCTGACTTACGGGAGGAGTTTGATCCTGCTGCTGCGCTGCTCCTGTATTTTCAACGCCATAAACTTCAAAATCAAGAATAACTCCTATTGAGTTTGAGTTCTGCATTCCTTTAATTATTGCTATCTGTACATAGCGCGCAGTAAATTCATCTACTGATTTATCGGTTTTATCAGCACTGTTATTTCTAACCGAATCCACTACTGTCCAAGTTTTATTATCCGAACTTTTTAAAATATCAAAATCTGAAGTTCTATAAGAAACCGTTAAATGATGTTTGACAACATAACGCGAAATGCGGTATTCTTTCCCTAAATCTACGGTTAAATTTTTTTCATTATCGTTGGTGTACCAAAAAGTCAGAGCATTACCGTCCAACGCTTTTTCGCCGTTGTAATAAGATGCAACACTGCCGCTTTCAACATATTTTTTATTTAATGCAACATTCGTCGGCGGTTGGGTTTGCTCTGATGACCCTGAAGCCGACCGAACGCCGCGGCCTGTTGATCTTGCATCCCTTGATCTGCCGGTTGAAGTTCTATCAGTCGATTTTACTTTACGGCTTCTTACTCCCCGCGCTGAACCGCTTTCTGAAGTTTCTTTGTTTTCGGTCTGCGAATTTGCTTTTTCAAGCGCAGCTTGTTTTTCAAGCGTTTTCATCAATGATTCAAGATTATTCGGGTCAATCTCCGCAGATGTCTGACCGCCAGCGCTTCTAACTCCCCGGCCCCTGCCAGCCGAACGCACACTGCGCTGCGAATTCTCATCGGAAGATTTTGATTCTTTTTTTTCTTCTTCAGTCATTAGTTTTAACAGTTCATCCGGCGTCAATATTTTTTCTTTGCTGACTTCATCAGCTGATTTTTCAACATTTTTATCCGCGCTTCTTACGCTTCTTGACCGTGATGAGTTTCTAACTCCGCGTTCATTGTTCGCGAATAATTCGATTTCCCAAAACAATACAAACACAAATAACACAAAACACATTCTTGAAAAATTTTTAAAATTTTTCATAACAAAACCCTCCGAAAAATAAATATAAATTTTACTTGTATAAACCGTTGTAATCAGCCGGTTATTTTTAAATTATTTTTCTGCAACTAAGACACCAGGATACAATTTTTTTCGTGTCTAAGAAAGTAGTGTCTGAAAATTTTTTTGCACGAATCACACGAATTTTCAAAAAATTTTCAAACGCTAAATTATTCGCTGCACTCTTTAAATCTTGAATTATAACAATTCTAAAACTCTAAAG
>JAGOBX010000224.1 GCA_017999075.1 Candidatus Babelota bacterium
ATATAAAAGTAATTCAGGATTGTTTGGAAAACAGTGCTTTTATAATGGGAGATTATATAAAGAAAATTGAAAAAAATGTTTCTGATATGCTTAACGTGAAACATTGTATTGGAGTTTCATCCGGAACCGATGCTTTGTATATTCCTCTTCTACATCTTGGAATAAAACCTGGAGATGAAATTATTACCACCCCGTTTACTTTTATTGCAACCGCTGAGGTTATTTCATTATTAGGCGCAAAACCTGTTTTTGTAGATATAGAAGATGTCACATATAACATGGATTCTTCTAAACTTGAAAAATATATAACTCAAAAAACCAAAGCAATCATACCAGTTCATTTATACGGACATCCTGCGGATATGGATCCGATAATGGAATTATCTAAAAAACACAAAATATTTGTAATAGAAGACTGCTGCCAGGCGATTTGTGCAGAATATAAAAATAAAAAAGTCGGGTCAATTGGAGATTGCGGCGCTTTATCTTTTTTTCCGAGCAAAAATCTAGGATGTTTTGGAGATGGCGGGATGATCACCACTCAATCTGAAGAACTCAATCGTATTTATTCTATGATCAGGGTGCATGGACAGGAAAAACGCTACATTCATGAAGTAATGGGAATTAATGGAAGACTTGATAACATTCAGGCAGCTGTACTGACTGTAAGAATTAAGAGACTTCAAGATTGGATAACCGATAGGATAAGAATTGCAAAAAAATATTGTGAAGAATTGAAAACAATAGGAGAAATAACAGTTCCACAAACTAAAAATAACTGCAAACACGTTTTTAACCAGTTTACTGTTAGGATAAATAAAAAACGTGATATTTTTCAAAACAGACTAAATGAATCAGGAGTTCCTACAGCAGTTCATTACCCGATTCCTCTTCACTTACAGCCTGCGTTCAAATATCTTGGTTATTCAAAAAATGATTTTCCGGTCAGTGAAAAAATCAGTGAAGAAGTTATATCACTGCCTATATTTCCAGGTATGACCGAACAGCAGCAGAGTTTTGTTATAGATTCAATAAAAAAAACGGTTAAGACATTATGAAAATTGCATTTTTAAACCCTCCATTTTATAAACATTTTTCACGCAGTCAGAGAAGCCCGGCAGTAACAAAAGGAGGGACTTTGTATTATCCTATATGGCTTGCATATGCTGCAGGAGTAAGCGATAAATCAGGATTTGAAACAATATTGATAGATTCGGCAGCGAAAAATCAATCGGTTGAAGATATGATTGACGAACTGAAAAAGTTTGGACCGGATATTTTAGTGATAGATTCAAGCACTCCAAGTATTTTTAATGATATTAATATAGCGAATATTATTAAAAATAAAATTTTAAATATTTTTATAGCTCTTGTAGGAACACATCCATCAGCTCTTCCGGAAAGTACATTGAGTTCTTCAGATTGTATAGATATAGTTTGTATTGGAGAATATGATTATACAATAAGAGATATTGCTTACGAACTTCAAAAAAAAGGTTCTTTAAAAAATGTGAAAGGCATAGGTTATAGAGATAACGGGAAAATTATTATAAATGAACGTAGAGAACTTATAGAGAATCTGGATGAAATCCCGTTTGCCGGTTATGTTTACAAAAAATATTTAAATATTAATGATTATTATTTTGCAGCTGCTGATTATCCTATGGCTATGATTATTACGGGCCGCGGCTGTCCTTTCAAATGTTTTTTCTGCGTTTACCCTCAAACTTTTCACAGCAGAAGATACCGCTTGAGGACTCCTGCAAATGTTGCTGAAGAATTTGAATATATAAAAACTGAACTTCCGGAAGTTAAAGAAGTTGCTATTGAAGACGATACTTTCACGGCGAACAGACCTCGAACGCATAAAATTTGTGAATTACTCATAAAAAATAAAAATAAATTGAAATGGTATGCTAATGTAAGGGCTGATCTTGATTTGGAAACAATGCAGATTATGAAATCTGCTGGTTGCAGGTTATTGATTGTAGGATTTGAAAGCGGAAGCAATGAAGTTTTAAAAAATATGCATAAAGGTATTTCAAAAGAAGCATCATTAAAATTTATGAGTAATGCAAAAAAATCCGGATTATTAGTTCACGGTTGTATGATGATAGGTAATCCTGGAGAAACAGAAGAAACCATGAATGAAAGTTATGAATTTTCAAGACAACTTGATTGCGACAGTTTTCAATTTTATCCGCTGTATGTTTATCCCGGAACAGAAGCTTATGACTGGGCAAAGCAAAACGGATATTTGATGACAGAAGATTTTAATCAGTGGCTGACTCCTTCAGGAGAACATAACTGCGTAATAAGTCTGCCTGGATTGCCGCGTGACAGAATAGTTGAATTTTGTAATTCGGCTTACAGGAAATATCATTTGAATCCGAGATATTTATCTAAGAAATTATTGCAGCTTATAACAGCGCCAAGTGAAGGAAAAAGGACAATAAGATCAGGTTTAAAATATTTCAAATCATTTTTAAGATAAATTTTGATTTATTTAAAAAATAGACTTATTAAATTTTATCAATTTCCGATTGATATTTTTTTAAATCTCCGAGTTTTAAATAACATTGAGCTGCATATTTTCTGCATTCCGATGAATTTGGAATTATATTTAAGCTTTTTCTGAAACATTTTAAAGCTTGTTTAAAATCATTTTTATTAAAAAATTCAATTCCTTCCATAAAATATTTTTTGTCTTGTTTATTGTCAATTAAAATAAGCTGTTTATCGACAAAATCTTTATTTGCAAGAGCAAATTGATTAGTCGATTCAATTTTTAAAATTCTTTCTAAAATTTTTTTTAATTCCTCATAATTTTTGTCATATAAGATTATTTTCCCATAATTTTCCAGTGTTTTTATATCATTAGGATTATATTTTAAAGCCATTTTATACATTTCTTTTGCGGAATAATTGTCGCTGTTAGTTTTATATATTGCGGCAAGATTGTAATAAGCGTTAGAATGCTCAGGTTTTAAGGAGATAATTTTTTTAAAAATTTTTATTGATTCTTCTGTATTTCCTGTTTGCCATAAAGATAAAGCGAGATTATTTAGAGCTGATATATTAGTTGAATCGTGGTTAAGACTTAATTGAGCGAATTCTGAAGATTTTTTATAATCCTTTAATTCCATGTTTATAACTGATATTTCATTATAAACTTCAGACAAACGATAATTTTCTGAAATGCAGCGGTTAAATAAATTTAGAGCTTCATCATATTTTTTCATACTTCTTTTTTGTTTTGCGAGTTCATAACATGATTTTAAGTCATTATATTCTGCAAATTTTTTTTCATTAAGTTTTTCATAAAATTCTAGTTTTTTTATTTTTATTCTGTTATCGAGTTCTGCGAAGATATATCCATAATGATAAATAAAAAAATCAGCATCTTTTAAAACGCCTTTATTTAGTAATATAGAATTATCAATTAGTTCGTGAATATGCCCTGAAAAATAATATTCAGGTAAATTTTTAAAAAGCCTGACTTTATCCGAAGGGAACCATCCGGCCGCACCGTCAGCCATTTTTTTTTCTTCATCATTTGAATTTGTTCGCCAGTTTGAAGTAGAAGAATTGTTAGTAAAATTTTTAGTTGAACAAATAAATCCATTTATTTCCGGAGATTTTACAGATTGTAATATAACTGGATAAGAATCAGGACACAGTTTTTCATCTGCATCAATTAAAAAAATCCAGTTTAATGAACTTTTGGATTTAGCATAATTTCTGGCAGCGGCAAAATTATCTTCCCATTTAAAAAAATATATTTTGTCAGTAAATTTTTTGCAAATATCTATGGTACTGTCAGAACAGCCTGTATCAATAATTATAATTTCTCCAGCTATTTCACGGATAGAATTTAAACAATTTGCGATACATTTTTCTTCATTTTTTACTATTATATTGAATGAGATAGGGGAATTATTCATAATGATTAATTCATTTAATATCAACTTTTTCTTTAATTAATTCGAAAGTTTTCGGGCCTATTCTTGGAACTCTAGTTAAATCATCTACACTTTTAAAATCTCCATGCTGTTTTCTGAATTCTATAATTGTTTCTGCAGTTTTTGGACCGATTCTCGGAATTTTAGTTAATTCAGAAATATCATTGCTATTAATGTTTATTTTTTTTGTTTCTTCATATTTATTTAAAAAAGTTTTTTTTATTTCATGTTCTTTTTTTATAAATTTTTCGAGATTTCCCAAGTTCTGATTTGTCAGCATAAATTTGTTTTGATAATTATTATAATTTAATTTAGCAGGAATAATTACGGTATCTGATTCAAATATTTTAATGTTATCATATTTAAAATCGTAATCAGCATTAGGAGCAAGACCTCCTGCAAGTTCAATTAATTTTTTTACAGTAATATGTTTTTGAATTTTATACGTTCCAGGATTTTTTACAGGACCTATTATGCCGATATATATAAAATTATCGGAAATCTGATTTTTAGAATCTATGCCGTTATTTTTGTTAGAATCGGTATAGTTGTTATTATGATGTATGTCTGAAAAAACAGATTGAGAAGATGTAAAAAAATAATTGTTTTTTAAAAATAAAAGTAGTCCTGCTGTAATTGCGAGCAATATTATCCATAACAATTTTCTATTATTGTTATTCATATTGTAAAATATTATATTATTTTGTGATTTTTTTCAAGAAAAAATTTCTTGAAATATATTTAATAAATTATAGAATTCTTTAAGGATATAATTAAAACACTTAATTTTGAAAAATTTGTTTTATTTAAAAGTTATGACAAATACCGAGAATGAAGATATAGATGAATTTAAAAATGCGATAATTTCAAACATCTCACACGAATTAAGAACACCTCTTGTGGCAATAAGAGGTTATGCGGAAATTATGTCCAATGGAGGCCTGGGAGAACTTAACGATAAACAGCAGAATTCCTTAAAAATCATTGTCAGGAATGTTGACAAGCTTGTAAGTCTTATAACTGATTTTCTTGATTTTTCAAAAATTGTTTCTAAAAAAAATGTTTTGCTTAAGAAAGAAATTTTTTTATTATCTGAAGTTGTTGAAACTGTTATTGAAAAATTGGAGATAATGGCTTCTGAAAAAAAAATAAAGATTGAACTTAAATACGACAAATCAATTTTAGTTGAAGCAGATAAACATAAAATAGGAAGAATATTATTTAATCTTATACAGAATTCTATTAAATTCAATAAAGAAGAGGGGTATATAAAAATTTGTTTTGATGTAAATAACAATAATTTAATTATTGAAATATCAGATTCTGGAATTGGAATACCACAGGAGAAAATAGATAAGGTTTTTGAAAGTTTTTATAAGGTGGATTATTCTGATAAAAAAAAATATGATGGCGTAGGCATTGGATTAAGCGTTGTAAAAGAGTACGTATATCTGCATAAAGGTAATTTTAAAATAGAAAAATCCTCTCCTTCAGGAACAGTTTTTAAAATAAAAATTCCTATAGTTTTAACGGGTGACATTGTTTCTTCGGAAATAATAGCTGTTCTTAAAAAAAAAGTTTTTTTTCTTTTCTGTAATAACAATTTGCTGCTGTTAAATATCAAACGGATGTTTTTAAATCTTGGATTTAATATAATTGATTCTTCAGATGCATTTGAATCAGATTTTTTTATAAATAAATATAATCCTGATATGATTTTTAATTTTATTACAGAGAAAAACGATGTAGTTTTTTTTAATAATTTTAACCAAGCAGATAATATTGATATTCCTCTATATAATTTTATAGTTAAAACAGAAGACTCTGTTATAAAATCCATTTCATTAATAAACATGATTCGTCAATCATATATTTTGTCTAAGTCTTTTAAAAATTCATTTATTGCGCTGCTTAAAGCCTTAAATAAAGATAATAATGTGCAATTAGCTTTATGCTCAAAAAACGAAGCGCACAGATCATTGTTTATGTTGGAAAATGGCGATAGTATAAAAATTTTTTCGTCGCCGGCAGAAGCGGCCGAGGATGAATTTGATAATATTTTAATTGATCTGAATAGTGTGAATTTTGAATTGAGTGAATTGAATTCTGATATTTTTGAAAATAAAAAATTTTTTTTTGCCATACAGGAAATTAATTCAGATATTATAAATAGATTTTTTGAATACGATCAGTTAAATTATAATTTTTCAATAGATGAATTGTTTAATGTTATAGGCAAAATGTACCTTAATAC
>JAGOBX010000225.1 GCA_017999075.1 Candidatus Babelota bacterium
TAAAAGAGAATTTATTTTTTTTATCACATCGTTTTTTACAAACATAAAGCTTTGTGTTACAGCAGGAGATTCAGATTTTAAAATAAGGGTTCCTTTATACAATTTTTCCGGGACAAGCGAATTATTAAATATGTCTCCTACAATTTCGTTCCATTTGGACAATATAATTGTTCTTGAAATATTGGTATTTCCAGTCAAACCGGTAATATATTTTTTAGTTAAAAAAGACATTTTTTTTAATGACCCTCTGTAAATATCAGGGGTTTCTGATAGCTGTTGACAGTTTAAAGATTGAGAAAATGAACAAGTGCTAAATTTGAAATGAGCAGTCATATTTGGCGATTTAGGGATCTCGCCGAATGTAGATTGAATTTCTTCTTTTTTTAAATATTTAGAGCAAATACAGCATTTTTTCAGATCAAATATTTTTTCTTTAAAAAATATACAGTATCTTGTAAGAGGTTTTGAAACTGCTTTCATTTTTTTATAAGAAAATTTTGTCTATAATTAGGCGCTTTGACATTATATATTATGCACATTTCAATTATGCGTGATAAAATCCTGTCGTTCTCAGCAAGTTTTTCTATATTATCTAAATTATTATTTGTAGTGATAATAGTGGTTTTATGATAATTATTTCTGCCGTCAATCAATTCATATAATTTTTCATTTTCCCATTCAGTACTGCGTTGAGTTCCGAAATCGTCTATGATAAGAATATCATAACTGATTAGATTTTTAATAATATCTGTTTCTGATTCTAAATCTTTTGAATAAGAGTTTTTTAATCTTCCGAAATAATCAGAAGATAACTTTAAGAATTTTGCAGAAGCAGAATAATCAAGTATAAGTGTATTCATTATTATTGATGCAGATAAGGTTTTTCCATTTCCGGTAGTTTGACTCCATAAAGCAAGTCCGCGTCTTTTAGTTAAATCAGGGTAATTTATTATTATATCTTCAATAACATTAAGTAATTCCTGAGATTCCTGAACAGGTTTGTTTTTTTTGTCTTGCAGATTGAAATCACAAAGAAATTTTCCTTTATAATTTTCAGGCAGGTCGGCATTTTTAAATATTTTATTGATTTTATTGATGTTTGAACGGAATTGTTTGCAGATGCATTGTCTGAAAATACTATTTTTTTCGTCATAATACAAATTATTGTTTTCATTTCCGCAAATGCATTTTTTTTCTATGCATTTGCAAATAACGGCATTTTTTTGTTCAATGCTCCACGAATACCCTTTTCCTGAGCAGTTGCAATGATTGGTTTTTTTTGTTTTCGCTGAGTTCATAGAAATTGAATATAAAATATTCTAAAAGAAAATTCAATCAAATTATTAAAAAAACTTGACAATTTTTTTGCGAGTTATAAAATTCGCTAAAAATATTTTTTTAAACAGTAAAAAAGTAAAATGAAATTTTTCAAGGGGGATTTTTTATGTTAAAAAATTTTATGGTTTTTTTAAGTGCTGTCATTTTGATAGCAGGTTTGACTTCTTGTGCAAAAGAAGAACCGCCAAAACCGAATAATAATCCGGTTATTTCCAAACTTGAAGCTAATCCTGAAACATTAGCTGCAGCAGGAACATCTACAATAAATTGTTCTGCTACAGATCAGGATGGAGACACAATTACATATGTTTGGACGTGCAGTAATGGCAAAATAGAAGGAAATGGCGCTTCTGTAAGTTTTACTGCTCCTGAACAAGGCGGAAGTTATGAAGTTTCTGTTGAAGTTAGCGACGGACGCGGCGGAATTGCAAAAGAAAAAAAAATGATTCAGGTTAATTCAAAACCTGAAATAAAAGCATTGACCCCGAACAATACAGAATTAAAAATGGGAGATAAGACAAGTATTGTTTGCGAAGCTGCTGATGCTGACAATGACCAATTAACATTTGAATGGAGCGCTTCCAAAGGCGAAATCGTAGCTGATACTACTGGAACTTCGGCTGAATTTACAGCTCCTGCTGAAGCTGATACTTGCACAGTTACTGTTAAAGTAACTGATGGTAAAGGCGGAGAAGAATCAAAATCAGTTGATTTGAATGTTATAGCTAAAAAAGGTAAAAGTAAAAAATCAAAAAAATAATAACTTTTATGTAATTGTATTGTTATTATAAAAACCCATCTAAATAAAAAAACTCTAAAACTGAGTAAAACGGTTTTAGAGTTTTTTTATTGAATTTCTTCAATTTTGCTATCAGTTGTAATACATCAATTTATTTAACCGTATAATTGACTCAAATAAAAAATATATAATTTTAGGTTTTAATTTTTCTGCAACATAAAAATTTCTCATATTAACGATTTTGCAGATGATATAACTCCAAAATAGAATGTATTTTAAAAATAATAAAAAAAAATTGACAATAAGAAAAAAATGAAATAAAATTAAGATGTTTTATGTAATAAAGAGATTTTCTATAGCACTCTTTTATATTTTTGTTGCTTAAGAGTTTTATTTATAGGATTAAGAGTGTAAAAAATATATTTATTATTTTATATTTATAAATGAAATTTTGTATAAAGTCAGTAATATTAGTCATAATAATTTGGCTGTCATTTTATACGGATATATATTCAGCACCTGCCAATTTAACCCGATTATATATTAAAAGCAATGATATCACACTGGATTCTACAGTTGTTTTTGTTACAATTGGAGATGGATTTGAAATTTATGCCGATACTGATTTTCCGGTATGGTCGGGTGTGCCTGATTATTTTTATTGTTCTGTAACCACTTCGTCAAATTTAAACGATACTATTTATTTAAAATTATATCAGGAAGCAGGGGATACGGGATTATATAAAACCAATTTTGAAATAGTTTCTATAGATAAATCTAATGGACAATTGAAAAAAATAGGAGTTAATAATAATTCCGGAGAAACTATTTATTTTAGTTTCAATGGTATTGTTTATGATACTTTAATAGTATCTGTTTCAAGACCGCCATTGACAGTAAATACATTGAATTTTTACAGCAATGCAGCATATTCTGTAATAATAAATGATTCAGGGGTACCTATAGAAACAATTTGTTATTTGGAAGCGAATGCTGTTGACGGTTCTGAATATTCTATAGATTCCCTTCCTATTACAGTTGAAAGCAAATATGATTCTTTTAATATTAATTTGATTGAAACAGGGAAGAATACAGGGTTATACCGAGGTTATATTAAAGTAACAAATTCAACTGTGCCTCAAAATCAATACATAAAAGTGCTTGTTTCCGGGGATACTGTGCAGATTAAAGAGTCAATATCAAACAATACTGCTATTATTACATACCGCCAGCCATCTGAACCGAATACTTTTTACGGTATTGAATTTGTTATAGACAATTTCAGCAACCAGACCAAAAATGATTCTTTGATTTTAGAATCTAATGCATATATTAAATTAAGCGCAAATGATCCAAATCAGAATATTTTGGATTTAGTTAGAATAATTATAAAAAATATCAGAACAGGCGATACAATAACTAAAATTTTATATGAGCAATCTCCGGGAATTTATACTGGGAATTTTTATTTAACAACATACACCAATGGAACAATAGGATATTTGGGAGCATATTATGGAGATTCAATAACAGTATATAATATTTTGGACAGCATATCAGACACATTGCAGGTAGCAGTTCCGTCAGGTCCAGCAGCATTAAATAATTTAAGATTTATGAATTATAGTTATTTAAGTGAATTAACTGGATATATCCCTGCTTCTTCACAATTATATATTGAAGCTAATGGATTAGACGGAAATAGTTTAACAGTTGATACAATGGAATGTTATGTAAAATCGAATCTTGATAATGCGGGAATAATTGTGGTTTTGACTGAAACTGAAAAAAATTCAGGCAGATACAGAGGAATAGTAAACACTGGAAATTATAGTGACACAGTTTCCCAAGTGATTAATTCATTTAATAATGGAGATACTGTAGGTATATATAAAACAATAAATGGAATGACTTTTTATGATGAAATATCAATTCAAAATTCTGTTTCTCCTGTGATTGTAAATTATTTAGAATTTAAAACATTTGTTACGCTTGAAGTTATTGAAGGCGAGATTTTGCCGACAGACCAAATTATTGTTGAAGCAATAGCAGTTGATAGAAATTCAAATTCTATAGATACTTTAAACGCTTCAATATATAGTGCAATTAATAATGATACAATAATATTTGATTTATATGAGACTTCACGCAATTCAGGAGTATTTAGAAATAGTTTTGAATTGTCTCAGAACTACACCAATCAAACTTTGAAAATTTTAAAAGCTTCTTTCGGAGATACTATTACAGGATATATTTCTGATTCTACTGTTATAAACGATGTTTTAAAAGTAACAGTACCTTCTCCTCCAACTGTAATTAATTCATTAAGATTTATGGAAGAATTTTATCAAATTGAAAAAGGTGAATATACTGATGCTTACACAAAGATATATGTGGAGATAACAGCGACAGACAATAATCCTTACTACCAGGATACGAAACAAGCGATATGTTATTCTACCTATGATTCTATTACAATAATTTTAACTGAAACCGGCAAAAATAACGGTGTTTTTAGAGGTTTTATTGAACTTAACAATTTCACGTTTGAAACCTTAAATTATATAAAAGCATATAAAAATGGAGAAACTGTATCAGTATATTGCGGCAATAAGTATGATACTGTAACTTTATTTTTAACATCTTCTCCAATTAGCGTAATAAGTATAAACATTAAAGAATCAATTGATTATTTAACCAATAAAACGGACCTGCTGACTATCGGAGATAATGTTTTTGTAGAAATAATTGCTGTTGACGCTAATCCTTTGACAAAAGATACAATGACTATGAGAGCTCAGGTTACAGCTTCTGATTATATTGAATTTACTGCAGTGGAAACTGAAAAAAATTCAAACAGGTATAGGGGATTTTTTAGATTGACCACCCTGTCAAATGACACGATTGATGAGCTTGGTGTTAATTATGGAGATACTCTTAGAATAATTGCAGCAGCTACAAACGATTCTATAACAGCCAATATTACAATTCCTATGTCTCCGGCTTTTTATAATGAATTGATTTTTACTCAAGCAGATTATAATAATGCTTGGCTTGATATAAACCAAGTGAATTTCGGTTATACTGTATATATAAGAATGACCGCTTCCGACTTTAATCCTTTAACCAGCGATACGTTCGGAGTGATTTTATATACATTAGGACAAACTGGTTCTGATTCTGTTGAATATATATATAATTTAACTTTGCTGGAAACAGGAAAACATACTGGAATTTTTCAAGGAAACGCTGTTCTTGATGTGGTTAAATCAGTTGCGCAAAACAGGTGTAAAACCAAACAAGGGACTTATATAATATTAGTTCCAGGCGATACTTTAGCGGAAAATGTTAAAAATATAAATTCTGAACTTATAAACAATGCAGTAGATACTCTTCAAACCGCCACCCCAAAACCACCGACTGATTTTATATCTGCAACATTAAAAACAGATGCTTTTTTCACCGGCATAAAGTACAGCCCGATCATTTGGAATGAATTTTTATTTTTAGAAGTTGAAGCAGATAAAACCACAAGCAGTGATTTAATTGAAGATACTGTAATAGTAATGATTCAAAGTACAAGCGAAGAGAATTTCGGAGATACCGGATACTTCACTTTGCTGGAAACAGGAATACATACTGGTGTTTATCGTTCTGGGCCAAGGGATATTGAAATTTCCAATATAGATGAAGTAGGCCAGCAGTTTTATGCTTCAAGACTTGAAGTTAAATCTGGAGATTGGGTAACAATAACTGCGTTAAACCCGAATACGCTTTCATTATCTTCGACTAAAATTATGCGTGAAGCCGCATATATAATTCCTCCGAAAAGAATTAAAACAATCAGAACTTATAGAAACTCATCTTATAATGAATCGTCGCGTGTTTCGAATGGTTTAATATCTTTTGAACCAAATTACAGGTATATGTATTTTGAAGTTGAAGCTTATGATTTAGCAGGGACTTTAACTGATACTACTCTTTATGCAAATGATGAATTGGAGGATACAGTTGAATTATTGATTACTTCAAGACTTGGGTTAAATGGTTTAGGAGGCACTGTTCCTATAACTTTAATTGAAAAAGGGAAAATTACTTATATATATAGAAATCGTCTAGAAAACCCTTATATAGTTA
>JAGOBX010000226.1:0-2747 GCA_017999075.1 Candidatus Babelota bacterium
CCGTAACATTAGGAAGCCATCCGTAATTGTTACTTCCAGCATCCTGACCAGCCAACATAAAATCTACGCGTGAACGGCCATTAACTCCTGTTTCAAATGAACCGAGAGCTATACCGAATGAATTTGCATTTTTTACTCCTGACCGCGGTTGTCTTGACATTCTTAATACTTCTTGAGTTTCAATAGCAGCTTCTGCCACATTACCGATTATGTGCATTTTTGAAGTATGTGGCGCACCGCCTAATCCGACGTTGCCGTACATATCTGTAACAATAGCAGGAGTGTCGCCTGTATGCCTGCTTTTTACATTAAGCGTTCCATACACTGTTAAAGAATCAGATGGGGTAGAAGTTCCTATTCCAACATTGCCGTTAGGATTTACTCTGAAACGCTCTGCAGGATAATCATTGTTTGCTGTATGAAAAACTATTGCGCCTTGCTGGCTGCCTGCCCCGCCGTGAAGTACGTTTACTAATTGTAAATATGCGCTGTTTAGACCGCTTGAATTTTCACCTATTAGCATAAAACCATTATTGTTTGTAGAATCAGTGTTTTTTGCCCGTATATAAATATTTTGGTTGCCTGCGCCTTGTAAACGAACCATATCATAACTGCTTGCAACGACATATAACGGATAACCGGTCGGATTTGTTGTACCAATTCCAACACTGCCTGTAGTATAATAAATATTACTACCTGACGTAGTCCATTGCGAACTGCTTGCGCTTGTCCATGATAAAGTTCCAGCGCCGTTTGTAGCCAATACCTGCCCGTTTGAACCGTCAGCTGAAGGTAAAGTATATGTTGTAGAACCTGCTGCTGCTGCCGGAGCTATTCCCACATAACCTGAAGTAGAACCTGATAATCGTAATGTGCCTTTTACATCAAGTTCTGAACCTGGATTTGTTTTTTTTATTCCGGTATTTGCGTTAAATATGATTTTAGTATTATCGAACTCGCCGTAGATTAAAGCTGCAGTTGAATCTGAATTTGAATTGTGTATGTACAATCTGTTGCTGCCTGTTTCATTATAACCTGCGTGTTTTCCAAGAAATATATTGCCTGAACCTGTAGTCATATTATATCCTGCCTGGTATCCGATTACTACGTTATTCAATCCTGAAGTTGCGTTATATCCTGCCTGATATCCGAAATGCGAATTGTTGCTTCCAGTAGTTTTGTATCCTGAATTATATCCGAAAGCTGAATTATTGTTTCCTGATGTATTTTGGGAAAGAGCTTCAAGTCCCATTGCCGTATTATAACTTCCGGTTGTGTTTGAATTCATAGAATATGCTCCTGCTGCAGCATTATATCCTCCGGTAGAAGTCGCCTGCATACTATATGAGCCAAGAGCTGTATTGCCGTAACCGCTTGTTATTGAGGAAAGAGAATTGTATCCGAAACCAGAATTGTCATTTGCAGATACGTTAAGACTTCCTGCATTGTTTCCTGTAAAAGTCCCGCGCATATTGCTGTTCCATAAAAAACGGTTTGAACCAAAGTATAAAATCGCTGTGTCCGCAGAAGAAGTTGAAGCTAATTTTAATGCCCCTACTATATGAAGGTTTTTATCGGGCGATGTTGTTCCTATGCCTACATACCCATTTCCTGAAATTGTCATTCTGATTGTTCTTGTAGTTTCTCCGGTATTTGTGGTGGCAAAATCTATTTTTGCGCCTTGATTTGTTAGAGAAAAATTTTCTTCTGCAACCATTCTTATTGCTGTTATATTATTTGATGACCATGCTGAACCTGTATAACCTTTTCCATACAATCCGCCTAAAACATCGCCAGAAGCTACAGCAGTTGGAGCGCTGCTCGTACCTCCGGCTCTTCCTAATTGTATGCCTGCGCCGTAAAGAGCTGAACTGGTAAAATTTTCTACCATAATAATTCCTTGGCTGGCAGTAACATTATGTCCAATAATTCTTAAAATACCGCCGCCTGAAGTTTTTAAAATATCAACAGGCATTGATGGAGAGTTTGTTCCAATACCGATATTTCCGGTTTTTGCAGCTACAAGTCCGGTATTAGAAATAATTAGAGAATCGGCTGTGATAGTTCCTGTAAAAGTTGGACTTGAAAGATTAGCTTTAATATTAAAACTGTCATTTAATATTGCATTGGCAACATAAGATGAAGTGTCTATTGCTGCCGGAGTACCGCTTAATCTTGAATAAGGAATACTATCCTGTATGTTTGAAATCAAATGATAATGAGGTGTATCCGATTTGTTTGCTAATTGAGAATCAACGTAAGTTTTTGTTACACTATCGCCTGTAATTTTAGTTAATGCTAATCCTGAAATTGAATCTGAACGGATATTACTTAACTGATTATATAAATTTGTTGTTTCTGAATAAAGAGTGCTTCTGAAATTTAGTAAATCCGTTTTTAAAGTTTGAGTATCTGTTGTTAATGAGTTAAGTCTTGAATAAATATTCTGAGTTTCAGTATAAACTTGAGATTTGAAACTTGATAAATCGGTTTTTATGTTCTGAGTATCGCTTGTTAATGAATTGAGTCTTGAATAAATATTCTGTGTTTCAGTATAAACTTGAGATTTGAAATTTGATAAATCGGTTTTTATGTTTTGAGTATCGCTTGTTAATGAATCAAGTCTTGAATAAATATTCTGAGTTTCAGTATAAACTTGAGATTTGAAACTTGATAAATCGGTTTTTATGTTCTGAGTATCGCTTGTTAATGAATTGAGTCTTGAATAAATATTCTGTGTTTCAGTA
>JAGOBX010000226.1:2847-6208 GCA_017999075.1 Candidatus Babelota bacterium
AATTGAGTCTTGAATAAATATTCTGTGTTTCAGTATAAACTTGAGATTTGAAATTTGATAAATCGGTTTTTATGTTTTGAGTATCGCTTGTTAATGAATCAAGTCTTGAATAAATATTCTGAGTTTCTGTATAGACTTGAGATTTGAAACTTGATAAATCGGTTTTTATGTTCTGAGTATCGCTTGTTAATGAATCAAGTCTTGAATAAATATTCTGTGTTTCTGTATAGACTTGAGATTTGAAACTTAATAAATTCGAATCCACATAAGTTTTTGTTACAGAATCATTTTCTAAACTTGCAAGCCTGTTATTTAAAATGCTGGTGTCACTGCTTATCAATAATAGTTTATTATTTACTTCTGTTTTTGTAATAGTATCTCCTTCAATTTTTGTAAATGATATGGATGTTGCTATTGAATCATTACGTATTGTATTTAACAAATTTCTTACTTCGCTGCCGCTGATCGCATCGCCTGTTAAAGAACTATATTGAACGTTTGTCAATTGAGAACCATCGCCTATAAATGCAGTAGCTTTTACATTTCCAATAACCTCTATTTTTTCTGACGGGTTCAGCAACCCTACTCCGATTTTACCGTTGTCAGTGATTATAACATTATTCGATATTATTAATGTATCATTAATTGTCATTGAACCTTCGGCTGTTGCATTGTTTTCAAGATTAACTGAAGTATCTGAATATCTTGATCTGAATGAATAAGGCGTTGCTTGAAATTTTGTTCTCGGAATTAATTCTCCGGAATTGTTTATGTTTATTCCGATATAATATAGGTTGTCAAATTTTAAATTAATTTGGTTAACAGAACCTAATTCAACTGTGAATAAACCGTTTGATATATTTACTGAATTATGAGTTTCTGTCCAAATAGCAGTACCTCCTGTTTCTGATGTGTATAAAGAAAATATAATAGATGCTGCTGCGTTTACACGTCTTTGCGATGAATCAAGAAGTTTGCCTTGATATGAAATAGTGAAAGCAGATATTTTTACATTTGAAATAATTAAAATTAAAAATAATATAATGATTATTTTTTTCATTTTTGATTCCCCTTAAAAAGTATATGATAAACTTAAATAATGAGCATCGCCGAGAGCGCTGTAAGGCACCCATGCGTAATCAAAACAGAATTTATTGAAGTTTAAACCTATTCCTGCGTTAAAACCCGAACCTTGTTCCTGAATAGTGCTGTATCCAGTACGCAAAAATATAGTATGTTTGTAATCAAGTTCGCATCCGGCTGCTGCATCAAAATCATTTTCATTATCATAAATACATTCGACTCCGAATTTTATAAAATAATTATTAATAAGAAAATTTGAAGAAGAAGATGTTAATCCGAATTTATATAATAAAGGTATTTTATAATTATCACGATCGTATTTAAATGAATTTCCGATATTTTTTATTACTCCGCCAGCAGAAAAATTATCATTTAAAAATTTAAAATCATATCTGAAACCTGCGTCAACAGCCGGAGAGTTATCTTTAACTCCGGCAAAATCAGAATTAATGAATTTGGAATTTAATCCCAGTGATAAATTATTAAATTTATGGGCATAGCCTATTGCAAACATGTTTTCATAAATTTCAGTAAAACCTGCGTCGCTGTAACTTATTGAACTTGTTATAAGAGTGTTTCTGATTTTTCCTGAATTGAATGCAGTATAACCTACAAATAAAGAACCGTTAAGTTTATTTATTTTAACAGCATATTTAAATGACATTAATGATATATCGGATAAATAATTGTTATTTGAAACGGATAGATAATTGTTTTCAATGTCAGAATATGAAGCAGGATTTTCGCTTATAATATTTGAAAATGATATTGCTCCTCCTCCTAATGCGGCAGTGCGGGCATTAGTTTCCTGCATTTTTAAAATAATATTAGCTTTTAAAATTGATGGAAAAATTAATAAAAACAGTATATATCCAAATAACGAATTGTAAAACTTTTTTTTAAATAAAAGTAATTTCATTTATAATCCACCTATTTAACTTAAAATAATTAGCAAATTGTATTATACACTATAATTTTATCTTATGATCGCAAGTTTTTCTATATGTTTTTCAGCTTCATTTTCTGTTAAAACAAAATATAAACCAGTAGGAGCATATTCGCCGTTTTTTAATCTGCCGTCCCATATGGCCATTCCGCTATTAGGTATTGGATAGATTTCAGATGCAAGCCTGCCTGAAATATCGTATATTTTTATAATCGAATTTGATGTAAGTCCTGTTATATGAATTCCTGTTTTGTTATCTATATTATAGGAACCGGAAAATTCTGTTCCGGTTAATTCATTTCCGTCATTCGGTCTGTAAGGATTTGGAAAAACAACTATATCTGAAAGGGTTGAAGATTTGCGGATGCCCTTTGCAAATAGTCCGTATGATGAAAAATGTTGAAGTTCGGCAGAAATTGTATTGCCAGTTGTTGAATATGAAATATTATTTTCAGGCAATATTTTCCAATTGCTGTCAATTTCATCAAGTGAATATACTGCAAGCGGATAGCCTTTTAATGCAGCAGGAACAGTATATGTTATTTTTATTTTGTTGAAAGAATTTTCAGAGTTATAATCCAGTCCGTTTCTGATAAATGAAATTTCACGGACAGTGTTTAGTGCTGCTTGATAAGCGGCATTTCCTCCAAAATCAATAATTGAATTGGCAGCTGAGTTGATTTTAACGGATGTAATTGTGTCAAAATTATTTTTTACAGTCATAAACACTGGTAAGTCGCGGTCTTTAAATTCTATATCAAGAGTTATAGTGTCGCCTGATGAACCGTCTGCTAAACGGTTCACTAAATTAACTTTTACTATTTCAGGTATCGCATAACCTCCTGCACAGGAAGAATCGAACTTTACTACTGCAACCGATGTACCGGCTGTTATAAAAGTCGAAATTATTTGACTTGAAGTATCTGTGTGAATTGCTGTTTCAGTGTCTAAAGTTATAGTTAACCCGTCTTTAACAGAAGCAAGCCCGTCGACTTTCCCATTTCCCCAAATTACATTTGGAACTGTTCCTACAAAATTGTCTGCAACAGCAGTTTTTTTAAATATTTGTTTTACATCGTTAGGATTAAGATTGGGATTAGCTTCAAGCAGTAAAGCTGTTAAACCTGTTACTACAGGAGTTGCCATGCTTGTTCCTTCCATTTTCACATAATCGCCTGATGAATCTTTATTTTTATTATCTGCTGAACTTGATGAACTGAATGCTGAAAATATTAATTCTCCAGGTGCGCTTATATCAGGTTTTAATCCTGTTAAGTCAGGTCTGCGTGATGGACCTCTTGATGAAAAAGCAGCTATGTTATTAAGAGTTAA
>JAGOBX010000227.1 GCA_017999075.1 Candidatus Babelota bacterium
ATACAGGATTCTGTTAAGAATAAAACCGAGCTTTTATTTCGGGAGGCTAATGTTACTATTTTTCCGTCTGACAAATGGGAATTGAAAGCCGGACGTCAGATATTGACTTGGGGAACTGGAGATATGGTTTTTGTAAATGATTTGTTCCCTAAAGATTGGAATTCTTTTTTTCTCGGACGCGATGATGAATATCTTAAGTTTCCTTCAGATGTATTGAAGTTATCAGTTTTTTCTAATGCGGGAACGTTTAATTTTGTCATATCTCCCGAATTTTCTTCCGACGATTATATTACAGGTGAACGTATGTCGTATTGGGGACCTGCAGGATTGACTGGAAATATTTTTAATGATTCAAAACCTGAGTCGAAAATTCAAAATGCGGAATATCATTTTAGATTTTCTAAAAATATTTATGATATTGAATTTGCGTTATATTCTTATAAAGGTTTTATGAAAAGACCTCTAGGATTTGACAATAATTCAGGATTAGGATTTTTTCCTAAACTTGCAGTTCACGGGTTTAGCGGAAGAAGACAGTTATTTGGCGGAATAATAAATTTTGAAACAGGATTTTATGATTCGATCGAAGACAGAAACGGGAAAAATCTGATGATAGAAAATTCTATGATCAAATCAGTAATTGGTTTTGAAAAAGAAATAAAACAGAATTTTACAGCGGCAATTCAATATTTTTCCGAATATATGCTTGATTATTCGAACTATCGAATTTCTTCTGTAAATATGGGGCAGGAACCTTTGAAAGAAAAAAATCATGATTGGATAACATTGCGTTTGACTAATCTGAGAAAACAGCAAACGTTGATTTTATCAATGTTTGGTTATTATTCACCTGCTGAAGAAGATTGGCATTTAAGACCTGCTGCTACATATAAAATGTCCGATCAGGTTTCAATAGCTTGTGGGTTAAATATTTTTGGTGGAAAATATGACTATACATTTTTTGGGCAGCTTGAAGATAATACTAATATGTATGCCCGTTTAAGATATTCTTTTTAATAAAAATTCAAAAATTGAATTGTAATTTTTTTAACACAAGATAAAAAACATTTTATGGCACACATACCATTAGGGGGCTGACTAATAAGTTGAAAAAGTAACTCGAACCTCAGGTTTGAGAAAAATTTTATAATTGATACTAAACAGTTTAATCAATGCAGAGCATTGATTTACATTATAAAAATCAACTTATTAGTCAGCCCTTTGAAAGGTATCAATCCTTCATTATACTGTTAGAATTATATATCTTTTCAAACTATCATATATAAATTATTGCAGCAGCATAAATAAAAAAATAATAAAAATACCACGCTGTTAATTAATCTTTTTTGTTTTTTTCTATGTCAAAAATCTGTTTGACAAGCATTGCAGCAGTGTAAACTGCGCATTTTTTTCGTATCATTGGAACGCTTATATAAGAAACTACAGGATAAGTCCATTCAAGCAAAGCTATTATATAAGGAATTAAATTTGTTTCAAATAAAGTTACCTTATCTGCATAATATCTCATTCTGCAGATTGTTTTATAAGCTTTGTTCACCATTGGATCAGAACCTGAATAATTGAATTTTATATAATCGTCAAACCGTTTAGTTTGAGTGACAGTTTGAATGAATTTTAATAATTCTGTTAAATCCTGCTGATTATCAATTTTTGTCATTTCGAAAAGTACAATAGGTTCCAATCTTGCAAAATCAACTGTTATATTGGTTTTTTTGCATTCTGAAAAATCAATTACATAAATATTTTCTTTATCATCAATCAAAATATTTTTCATATTCAGATCTCCGTGAGTAATTCCTGTATACCAGTGGTAGGCAATTTTTTTACGTTTAGGATATTCATATTTGTAAAAATTGAACGGGTTAGGCAATTCTATTCCGAGTTCAGGGCATTGTATGGTTTTTGTTTCTGGAGAAATACCCATTTCTTTTTCAGCATCTCCAAGTATATTTGAAAACAATTTACCTGGATCCTGTTCTTCGTAAGGGTGAATTTCTTCCCATTTCGGCTGACCATACCATGGTTTAAGTATGTCAGTAAAAACTCTGTCAAATAATTCGATAATTTTTTCTGGGTTGTCATCTTTATAAATATTTTCAAGCCATGTGAGTTTTCCTGCACTCCCTGTAATTCCGACAAAATTATAACGTAATCCTGACCATTTTCCGCAATTTGCTACGCCCATAATTGTAGTGCTGTTATTTAATATGAATTTTTCAACACATAACTTGTAAGCATCAACCTCTTTTTTTGTCAGTTCTATTGAACCTATTTTCATTACAGTAGGAAGAATTTTTCTTCCGTCTTTATCAAAACTGTTGACGCGGAATGTTGCAGAACTGAAACCTCCTTGAAGAGGAGTTATAACTACTTTAGAAGAATCATTATAAATTCTTCTGGTTATGAATTCCCATTCTTCGCGAAAATCATAATTTCCTTCTACTTCGATTTTTATTTGTTTTTCTTTGCCTGGTCTTATTGAACCTGGCGTAAATAACCAAATTTTGCATGAAGTAACAGTTGTAGAAGAATTTAAATGGGAAACATTTTTTAAATATTCCAGATTAGCAAGATTTTTAATCATTGAATTCAAATCTGATGATTGTTCAATAATATTATCAGGATCACTGTATTCAACAGAATGCGTATGCGCAGAAATATTGTTTTGCGATTTATATGATGTTAAATTGTCCAAAAATGATTTTATTGTTTCATTTCCGAATTTATATGAAATATTATCTTTGGCTGCTACTGCAATGGAAAAAATGTTATCAGCCCTTTTTTGAATGTCTCCTATTTTTATTACGTTATGTTTTAAATTAATAAGATTGTGTTCTTCGTCAGGACGTCGGTCAATAACTGTCGTTTTATTGATGGATATGTCTGATATATTTTTATAAAAAGAACTATTAATTTTATCGATTTTAGCTTGCAATATAATTCCTATCATGCTGTTTTCTGAACCTGTAAGTTCGTTTGCAATGATAAACATATCGGATAAAATTTCGTCAATAACAGCAGGCTGTCCTTTGTATTCAATTGAAGCGGATGGATTGCCTGAAATTCCGAATCCTGATAACACAAACATATTTGCGTCAGACGGATGTTCGGGAATTATAAAATCAGAAATATTGTGATTGTCTGCAGGCACAGTTCCGCAAAATTTTTTTGCTGATATGAATTCTCCAGTTCCTGCTAAAGCCTGATGTTTGTTTATTCCGAACCCGCCTGTGCCTGCGGCAAATTCAAGTTCTTCAAGATTTACCTGAACAAGATTTTCAGACTCAATATTTTTACCTGATTGCTGATTGAAATTCCCCCATATATCTATAAATGATGATTGAGTTCCAAGATTGTTTATTGTATATTTTTTGTTATTGATTGATTTTTCAATACTTCCTGCTGATGACGCTATGTTTGAAAAAAAATATTTTTTCGCTTCTTCAACTGTGCTGTAAAATGAAAAAATTTTTGTCATACCTGTCATATCTATTACGTTGATAATATCCAAAGATGCGCCTGATATTAAAACCGAACCTTTTTTTTTATTGCATTCTTTTTGAAGTTTCAATAAAGAACGTATTCCTGCGCTTGATAAATATTCAACTTTAGACAAGTCAAGTATTATGCTGTTATAATTTTCATCAATGCTTTTAACTTTTTCATCTATGATATTTGCACCATAAGCATCTAATCTTCCGGACAATTTAAATAGGGTTATATTTTTATCTTTTTCAATTATAGAATCAAACATATTAAGAACTCTCCTTTTTAAAATTAATTATTTGATAAATTTTTAAGTATTTGATCCAATCCTTGCATAGGATGACCATGCCATACAATTTTTCCTGTTTTATCAATCACAAAAGAATGAGGAATTGCTGATTCTTTGAATTTTTCCATATAGTTATACCATGAGGTTCCTTTATTATCAAGTGCTATTATAATGCCTTTTTTACTTTCGTCAGCCTCGTTTAAAAAATTTTTAACTGTGTCAATGTCTTCATCTGTTATACCGATTATAACCACATCGTTTTTATATTTTTTTTGAAGTTCTGTAAGATGTGTCATATTTTCAATACACGGAGGACACCAAGTTGCCCAAAAATCCAATACAACTATTCTTTTTCCAATTTCCTCTTCTAATTTTATAGGACTGCCTTTCACCCATTCTTTTATATCAATCGGTTCTGAATTTTCGGAAATTATCTGCGGCGAATTTTTTGCTGAAGAATTTTGCATCAGCTGTTCCTGTGCTATTTTTGTTGAAATTTGAACTAATGATTTAATAGGCTGTGTAGGAATATTTATGTTGAACCTTGCTTTATTATCTGAAAAAATTAAATTCATGGATACAGGTTCTTCACCTGAAGCGTCAATTTCAGAATATAGTTTTGAAACGGCATCAGGAGGTTTTGGTCCTTTGGGTATAATTTCTGACATATTGCTGAATATAAATTTGAAAAAATTCAGCAAATATACTTGAAAAAAACCTGTTGAACCAGCGATTTTTTTTGAATTAATAGAATTTAATAATTTTAAATTATCGATTTTGTCTGTGCGGCTGTCAATAATTTTTTTGTAAACCTCGCCATTTTTCAAATCGCCGTAATAGAAAAAACCTGTGTTGTCAATTGTAAACCATGAATATCCGAAATAATTTCCGTACATTGCCCTGAATTGTTGAGACATGTCTTTTTGAGCTGAATCATTGGTGGTGGCGAAATTAAACATTTGACCGTAGATTCCGATATTTTTATATTTGTCTGAAATAAGATTTTTTTCGATTTCCAATCCCATAGGTTTATAGAAAACATCATATAATTTTTTGTTGTATTCGTTGAAAAAATCAAGGAATATGTCGGTAAACTGATTTGAATCTTTTAAATCTGAAGCATAGATAATAGACATTTTATTAGATTGATTTTTAAAAACTCCTTCAACAAAATTACCATCAATTAAGGTTATGATTTTATCAATGTTTTTTTTTATTTTTTCTTTAATTTCAGTAAATTCATTTTTTTTATCTGTCGCTTTTAATACTTCATCAACAATTTTTGTCCACAAGTAATCAGTTATTTTTTTTTGATATTCGGAATTAAAATAACCTCCTGCAGTAAAAAAATATTCTTCGTCAGGAAGTTTTTTTATCAGATCAGAATTGAATTCTTTTTGTTTGGAAAAAAAATCAGAAAGCATTGAATTTGGTTTTACCGTTACTTCAAAATCGTAAGTTAAATTTAAAGCAGATATCTCCAATGAAAATTCAATTTCCGAAATCTGTTCCGCTGGTTTAATAACCAAATCTTTAATTACTTTTAAACCGATTTTTTCAAGCAATTTAGTATCGTTTACTTCGTTTTCTCCGTTGAAATTTTTATTATTTTCAATTTCGGCTTTTTTGAAAAAAATATCTATATCCGGTTTCCATAATGAATAAATTTTTCTAAAATCAAATTTTGCATAAATAGTTTTATCTGTTTTATCAGATGAAATTTCATCAATAGAATTCATAGTGTCTTTAAAATTTTCAAAAATATTTTTTGAACAAATTACAGCAATATTGTTTTTTAATTTATAAAATTTGTAAGCATCAGGCGAAGTGTCAGGATTTGAGTTTAATGGCGATTCGAAATCAGGAGCAGAATAATAAAATAACAGAATATTTGATTTTGAGTATAGTTTAGGATTTAAAAATACTATCTTGACAGGCTGACTGTAATCTGCTGAATTTAATCCGAGTTTTTGCTGTAACTGAGCTGATAGTGTCATTATTGCAAACTGGCTTACCTGAGGATTTATTTCGTTAAGAAATTCTCCAAGCTGTTTCAATGATTCGCTTAAATCAGGAATATATACTTCGCCTATTTTTTCATTGATTTTTATAGAAGAACCATCGAAAATATTATCATCAGCTCTAACTGAATAGAAGAGTGTTGAAAAAAATATGATAAGAAAACAACATATAAATTTAAACTTGAAATTATAACTCATTAGTTTCCTCCGTTGAATTGACTTGTTGTAATATTTTATTTTGTAAAAACGAAAAATTCAAATATAATCTTATTTTATACTAATAATTATTTATAATTTTGAATTACCGGGTTCGATATGAATCAGTACATCGTATATATTTTCAATGTTTTTCATAATGTCAGATTTCAATTGAGTAGCTA
>JAGOBX010000228.1 GCA_017999075.1 Candidatus Babelota bacterium
GAACTTAAAGGATATAATGTAATAGGTTTTAATTCCGGAGAAAAAACCATTGAATATTTAGGAGGATTAATTTCAGGTTATCCGGAATTGATAATAACTGATTACAAGTTAGCAAGCAAAAACGGATTGGAATTGTTAAATGAAATAAAAAACAGGTTTGGAGATCAGATACACATAATTATTATGACAGGTTACGGAGACAAATCACTTGTAATCGACAGTTTCAGGCAAGGTGCGGATGATTTTCTTGATAAACCTGTGAGCATAAACAATATTCTGGAAAGCATATCAAAAATAGAAAAAAAGAACAAAAACATTTTATCTAAAACAAGGATTGAAGATTATTTTTCAGAAGTATCACACGAACTCAGAAACAGGCTGACAGGAATAATTACGCATTTTGATAATTTAGAATCAAAAAACCATGCTGAAAACCTTGATTTCATTAAAAACGAAGTTTATAACCTTGATGATATGATAAAAAATATTCTTGACATAGGTAATCTGGAAACCGACAGAATCAAGCTCAACTTTTCAAAAGTATCAATCAGAGAATTATTGGAATATTCAGTAAATCTTCTTACTCCGAACGCAAAGAATAAAGGAATCAAATTTGAAACATCTATTAACGATTGCATCATTTCTATAGATAAAGAAAAAATGCTTCAAGTACTCATAAATTTAATTTTGAACGCTATATATTATTCAAATGAAAATTCAGTTATTTCAATAAGAACTTTTGTATCTACATCCGAAATACAAATTGATATTGCTGACCAGAATGAAAAAATACCTGTTGAATACAGAGAAAAAATTTTCGAAAAAAAGTTCAGGTTATCGGAAAACACTAAAGGTTACGGAATCGGGTTATATATTGTAAAAAAAATCGTCAATGCTCATAGCGGTTCAATAAATGTTGTTAATAATGAAGATACCGGGAATATTTTCAGAATAAAATTTAATTTGTCAGATAAAAATTAATGATAACGATTAAGAAATTCAATATTAAATTTAATCAGGAAATAACAGTATGGTGGTAAAACTTATGAACTTTAGTATTGAATTAAATGATTCTGATTTTACATATTTCAGAAATTTAGTTTATGATATATGCGGAATATGTATTTCAGCAGACAAAAAAGAAATGCTCAAATGCAGGATCAACAAACGGCTTAAAGATTTAAATCTTGAGTCTTATAAGGAATACAAAAATTATATAAAAAACAACAGCGAAGAAATTACAAATTTCATAAATGCAGTCAGCACTAATAAAACAGATTTTTTCAGGGAAAAAAATCATTTTGATTTTTTAAGCGAGCACATAAAAAAAAATATAAATAAAATGAAAGATCTTTATATTTGGAGCGCAGCCTGTTCTACAGGCGAAGAACCTTATTCAATAGCTATGACTTTAAATGAAGAATTATATGACAACCCTAATGTCAATTCTCTAATACTTGCTACTGACATAGACACAAATGTATTGGCAAAAGCATATAAAGGTTCATATAAGCACGACCAGATTCAAGGAATTCCGAGACATCTGCTTTTAAAATATTTTGAGAAATCAGGAGATTCGTATAACATAAAAAAAAATCTGCGCGAAGTTTTAAGGTTCAAACATCTTAATCTTATCGAACCGTTTCCATTCAATAAAAAATTTGATTTCATATTCTGCAGAAATGTAATGATATATTTCGACTCAAAAACTCAGCAGGAACTTGTTAACAAATTTTACAATATGATTAAACCAGGCGGTTATTTGTTTATTGGACATTCCGAATCACTGACAAGACTGAACATTAAATTTAAATATATAAAACCTGCAGTTTACCAAAAAGCGGAGTGATTAATATGGAAAAGAAAAAAAATGTTTTGCTTGTTGACAATGATAAACCTATAACTGAAATGCTTAAAATCCGTCTTGAAAATATGAATTTCAACATTGTAGAAGCAGGCGACGGATTGGCAGCCATATCAGAAATACGCAAAAACATTTTTTCACTCGTTATTCTTGATCTTGATATGCCTGGACTTAATGGTATGGATGTGCTGCGAATTATCAAAAGCGACAGTAAATTAGAATCTGTTAAAGTTATAATTCTTAGCGGAGTTCTGGATGAAGACATAAAAAAAACAGCGTTTGAACTCGGATGCAGCGCTTTTATATCAAAACCGTTCAGAGCATCTCAAATAATCGAAAAAATAAATGAAATATTAAAGTGAATCATATTGTGAACGCTCTCCGGATTAAAAATTGGAGAGAGGTTCTTCTGAAAAATCTGGAAGGATTATTTAAATGAACAAAGTCAAAGTATTGATTGTAGATGATTCAGCTGTAGTGCGGAATATTTTAGCATCAAATCTCAAGCCATACAATGATATAGAAGTTGTAGGCACAGCGTCAAATCCGTATGAAGCAAGGGATATGATAGTCAGTTTGAAACCTGATGTTATTACTCTTGATATTGAAATGCCGCGTATGAACGGTCTGGAATTTATTTCCGTGCTAATGAAAAGTTTTCCGCTGCCGATTATAGTAATAAGTTCGTTAGTCAGCGGGAAATGCGAAACAAGTCTGCTTGCATTAGAACTTGGCGCAGTAGATATTTTCGCTAAACCTACTGCGGACGTTTCAAGAAAACTTCCGTTAATAATAAACGAACTTCACGACAAAATAATTTCAGTTTCAACTGCTAAAATATTCAAAAAACAGGAAAAAACATTTGTTCCTGATGAAAAAAAAATAAGTCTTTCAAATCTTTCAAATATAAATGCCACTGAAAAAATTATTGCTATCGGAGCTTCTACTGGCGGTACAGAAGCTATAAAAAGAGTGCTTGAACAATTGCCTCCAAATATGCCTCCGATAATAATGACCCAGCATATGCCTGCAGGTTTTACAAACTCATTTGCAAAACGCTTAAACGATATCTGCAAAAACCTTGAAGTGCGCGAAGCTGCGGATAATGATAAACTTTATCAGGGACTGGCGTTATTAGCTCCAGGCAATTACCATCTTCTTCTTGCGCGAGACGGAGCAAAATATAAAGTTTTAGTTAAAGACGGTCCTAAAGTGTGTCATCAGCGTCCAGCGGTTGACGTTATGTTTTTATCTGCCGCAGAAGTTGCAGGTAAGAATGCTGTGGGTGTAATATTAACAGGTATGGGATCTGACGGAGCAGCAGGATTGCTGGCTATGAAAAACAAGGGAGCCAAAACTATTTCTCAAAGCGAAAAAACATGTGTGGTTTACGGTATGCCGCGCGAAGCTGTTTTAAAAGGAGCGGCAGATTTTATTGAAGACCTGGATGCAATACCTAACAGAATTATTCGTTTGTTAAATAATTGAAACCTGTAAATTACAGAATTTCAATTTATTCCGAGGATAAATTATGAAAAATAAAATTATATCTGATGAAATAATAAAAAATATTAAAAACGAAACTGACAGTATCAGAAATACTCTGAACCTGACGTTCGTAATGAATGATTTAACATCTCAAGAATTAAAAGTGATGTGCGAAATCAGTCTTCAATCAGAACAAATTTCAGAAGTATTCAAAAAATATGATATTACCATTTTAGAACGCGGATTCAAGTCAATAGATAAAATGATTAATGCAAATATGTTTGGAGACATACAGTATTCTATTGCATTATCTTATGTTCTTAATATTCATGAAATGCTTGAAGAAGCGTTGGAAATATTCTATGCTTCCGGAACAATCCCGGATGACAATATCAATCAGATCAACAAATTCATTACAATGATTGATAACTTTGAAAAAAATAAAACCAGCGAAGAAAAAGAATATTCAGATGAATATGAAGATATAGAATTAGCTCCGAGTGATTTAGCCAGGCCGGATCAAAAAAAACCTGAAATACAAGAATCCCAACTGGAAAACATTGATGATTTAGACGGGAAATATGAATATTTAACTGTCGAAAATATCGAGTTCATCAATGATTTTATATGTGAAACAGATGAAATGCTTCAATCAGGAGAACAGCAATTCCTGATTCTTGAAAATCAGCCTGACAATGCAGAAGCAATAAATACTGTTTTCAGAAATATACATTCAATAAAAGGATCCGCAGGATTTATGGGGCTTAAAGAAATATCGAAACTTTCTCATACTATGGAAAATATTCTTGATAAATGCAGAAATAATGAACTTAAAATAAACGAATCGATTATCAGCGTCCTTCTGCAGTCTCTTGATTTCTTAAAACTGCTGCTAAAAAATTTACAGTTAAGAGTAAAAATTCTCCACAATCAGGAAACCAATTCAGAGTTGCCCGTTATCAGTATATCTGACATTATAAAAAAACTGCATGCAATCCTTCACAATAAACAAATTCCTGATGATAAAAAAGAAAAAAAACAAAAAACAAAAAATACTGTTTTTCTGGATACTGAAAATAAACCCGAATCAAACAAAGAATCGTCAGATAACACTGATTCCGCGTCATTATCAACTGTAAAACAGGAAAATACAGAACAATCAGCAAAGGTTTCAAGCGTTCAGATGCCTTCACAGGATTTTCAAACAGACGCTATAAGGGTTCCTATAAAAAAAATAGATAATGTTTCAGAAATGATAGGCGAACTTATGATTTCGTTATCATTATTAAAACAATCAGAAGAAATTCAAAAAATAAAAAATTCCGACACTCTTTTAAAACTCAACAGCATAGAACTTATAACAGATATGCTTCAGTCAAACATACTTAAAATGCGTATGTTTCCGATAAAATCAGTATATGATAAACTTAACAGGCAGATACGCGATTTGATACAAAAATCAGGAAAAAAAGCAAGATTCGTTACAAAAGGCGAACGTACTGAAGTCGATAAAACTGTTATTGACCAGATATACGCTCCGCTCACTCACGCAATAAGAAACTCTATGGATCACGGAATAGAATCTCCTGAAATACGAATCTCAAAAAATAAATGCGAAGAAGGCACTATTCAGCTCAGCGCTGAAAACCGCGGAGATAATATTGTAATTGAAATATCAGATGACGGCGCAGGATTAAACAAAAAACGAATACTTGAAAAAGCAATAGCCAACAAAATAATCAATCCCAATGATATTCCGTCAGACAAACAGATTTATGATTTTATTTTTCATCCGGGATTTTCCACTGCAGAACAAATCACTGAAATTTCAGGACGCGGAGTTGGAATGGACGTAGTAAAAAAAACCGTGATTAACCTCGGAGGAAGAATTGATATTGAAACAGAAAAAGATAAAGGTACAAAATTCATTATTATTCTGCCTCTGTCAGCGTCTATAATTGACGGAATAATTGTGAGCGTTGGCAAAAGTAAATTTATATTTCCTATACTAAAAATCAAACATACTTTAACTCCGGAAAAAGATTCAATTAAAACTGTTTACGGAAATAATGGTGAATTTATTGTTTTTGACAATAATACAGTGCCCTTATTAACCCTCGGTAAATTCTATGGTCTTGATTATAAAATAAAAAATCCGAAAGATTCTATAGTTTTAATTGTTGAGTATGACAACAAAAGTTTTGGTATTATGGTCGATGAAATACTTTACCGTCAAAAAGTTGTAACTAAAAGTCTTAACGACGATTTAAAAAATATATGCGGAGTTAAAACCGCTACTGTTTTAGGCGACGGCAGCGTAGGAATGATTCTGGAACCTGAAGAAATAATTAAAGAGTTTTTAAAAATGAAATAATAATTGTGTTTTGCAATTTTTAATCTTGGAGGTGTATCAGTTTATGAGCGAAAAATCAAAAGACAAATTTTTTGCCGAATCGCACGGCAAATTATTAACTGTCAAGCTCGGGGATCAGGAATACGGAGTGCCGATCCACGAAGCAAGAGAGGTTGTAGGAATGCTTAATATTGATCCTGTACCGCGTACTCCTAATTTTATGAAAGGCGTAATCAATCTCCGCGGAAAAATAGTACCTGTAATAGATTTACGCTTAAAATTCGGATTGGAAGAAAAAAAAGTCAGCAAAGAAACCTGTATAATAGTTGTTGATATTTCAGGAAAAATGACAGGAATTATTGTTGATCAACTCATAGGAGTCGTTACAGTGGATGCTGAAAATTACGAACCGTCACCCAGACTTGGAAGCAATATAAACGCAGAATTTATTTCAGAGATGGTAAAGCTTGAAAAACGAGTC
>JAGOBX010000229.1 GCA_017999075.1 Candidatus Babelota bacterium
GAAAGAACTTTCCGCAAAATCAAATTTCGTTTTGCCGGTCTGTTTGATTTTATTCAAAAATTCGGTGATTTCAAATTCAGTCCATATTTTTTTATAAACTTTATAGCCCCAATTTTTAATCTCTGCTTCTGAACAATTATTTATATCCAAAGTTTTTTTATTTGAAGGCTTTGCTATTTCAGTTTCTTTTTTTAATCCTGTTAATTCTACTAACTTTTCAACAAGTCTTTGAAATGAAGGGTTATCCTTTATAGCATTTACGCAACCGAGATTAAAAAGAACACGATGTTTAACATTCTCACCTTCGCGGTATGATTCTGCTATTTGAGCATATTGATTATTTTTTGATTTAGTTATTTTTATAAACATACTACAAATATATCACAATTAAATACAATTGTCAAGTAAAATTGTAGTTTTTTAACAAAATGACAAAAAAAGTTTAGACTACATTTGTTCCTGAAAAGCAAAAACTTTAATCGCAAGGCTTTGTTTTTCAAACAGTTATGAAATTAAAATGCCTGTTTTTTTATCCCAACTGACAAACTCAGGAAAACATAATCCTTGCTCAAATATAAAACGATTGCAGGAACAAATGATTACTCGTCAGCCAATACGCGATTATGAAAATTTATTCAAGCACATTTGGGCAGATCAGGAACTGCGGTATTACTATCTATCATTTTCTATACAGGCGCTAGATGTGATGATGTTATCAAACTTAAAACTGCCAATATCTTCGAAATAAATAATGGCCATTTCATTGAATATTTTGAGGAAAAGACAGGCAAAAAACGAAGTATATCATTACACCCAGGAATTAATGGATACTTTGCCTTATATTACTCATCAATCTTTATTTTTATCAAGTGTAAATGCTGTTTTAGAAAATGCTGTATAAATAAATTTTTCAGACCAAATAAAAAAGGCCATTTCAGATTTCTCTGAAACGGCCTCTAAACCAACTGATAATAAATCAGTTAAATGGCGGGAGCGACGAGACTTGAACTCGCGGCCTCCTGCGTGACAGGCAGGCGTTCTAAACCAACTGAACTACGCCCCCGAATTTAAAGCACATAATATTATATAAATAAAAAAAGTCAATATATTTTTATTTTTTTATATATATATTTTTATTTAAGCTAAATTTATCTACCCTCAAATCTTAATTTTATCCTCCTTGTGGGTTCAACTCCTATACTTTCAGATTTTATATTTGACTTATTCGACAAATAATTATGAATAATTTTCCGTTCTGTATTGCTCATTGGCGGCAATGTTACGTCTTTTTTAAAACGCTTTAATTTCTGAATAGAATTTTCCGCAAGTTTTTCAAGAGCTTCAACTCTTTTATGTCTATAATTTTCAGAATCAAGAACAACACTAATTTTATTTTCACGATTATTATTTAAAATAGTGTTTACTATTAATTGTAATGAACTCAATGTTTTTCCATGTTTTCCTATCAATAACGAACTGTCCGGAGAAATTATTTCAACACTGATAATTCCTCCATCCTGAACATTAGATTTCAATTCAAAAGAAGACAGATTCATTTTCGAAAAAATTTCATTTAATAAATTTTCTGTTTCCTTAACTTCATTTTCAGTAATAACAACCTGATTCTTTTTCACGGCATTTTGTACGTCAGAATTTTTAAAATTTTGAGATTTTGAAGGTTGCGTCTGCTGCTGCTGAACTGCCTGCTGATGATGTACTGAAGAAGTATGGTTTTTCTGATTATTGTTTCCCGAATCTTCGTATTCAATTTTAATTTTCGCATTTTTATTTCCTGTAAGTCCAAGAAAATCCTTGTCTCCTTTTTCAAGAATAGTAATTTTCACATCATTCCTATTCTTATTAATTTTTTTTAATCCTTCATAAATAGCGGATTCAATAGTATCCGCCTGAATGATAATTTCCATAAATCATTTCACTCCTTTTTTAGCTGATAATTTATTTTGGTATAATTGTTGTAAAATTGATATTATATTGAATGCAGTCCAATATAATATAAGTCCAGCAGGCATTCTAAGAAACATAAACGTAAAAATAAAAGGAAGTATCATCATAGTTTTCTGCTGTTCCGGAGGAGCAGGCGTCAATTTCTGCTGTATAAACATTGTACCGCCCATTATAATCGGCAAAATATACGTAGGATCAGCAGCAGACAAATCTCTAATATAAAAAAATACTGCGCCCCGCAATTCTATAGCATATTCTAACATTCTATAAAGCCCTATAAAAATCGGAAGTTGTAAAAGCATAGGAAGACAGCCGCCAAGCGGATTTATTTTATATTCTTTATACAACCTCATAGTTTCTTGTTGAATTTTAGTTTTATCATCTCCATATTTTTCTTTCAATTCCTGAATTTTAGGTTGAAGTTTTTTCATTTCTTCCATAGCATTCATGCTTTTAGCTTTCAACGGATACATTATTACGTTTATTAATATTGTCAAAAGTATTATTGCCGCACCATAATTTGGAATAATATTATAAAAGAATTTTAATACTTTTAAAAGCAATAAAGCAAGCGCTCCGAACCAGCCGTAATCCATAGATTCTTCAAGTTTTTTTCCAGGCATAACACTCTTAAGCAAATAATACTCTTTTGGTCCAACAAAAATATTAAAATTTAAATCTATACTATTTTTATCAAACTGCAAAGGAGTAGTCAAATATCTGTATCCGACATTTGTTTTTGTTGAATATAACTCTATTCTGTTCGAAGGAATATTATCAACCATCATAGCAGTTAAAAAATAATTTGAATTTAAACCAAACCATTTAATATTTGAAGCCTGAATGAATTTTTTATAAATTTCATCATTATTTTTTAAAGATAATGTTTGGATGGATGTGTCAAGAAAACCAGAACCAGGATTTTCTTTTTCAAACGATTCATTTTGATAATAAACAAATATATTAGGTTTATCATGTTCAATAAAAATTCCTGAAGTCCATTTTATTGAAAGCCCTGAAATATATTTTTCATTTGTTTCAGGATTCGTTATCTGTATATTTGATAAGTTATCTATATTTGAATTATCCGGTTTTAGAATTTTTAATTTTAATTTAATTAAATAAGAATCATCCGATATTTCAAATGACTTTATAACAGTCATTCCTGAAGGAAGAAAACTTTTAACTAATTTTCCTTCTTCAAGATAATATCCGGCAGTCTTATATTCAAAACTTATTGATGTATCAGTTGAATTTAACACTTCGAAATTTACTTTCGATAATTCCCCATTATTTTCCATATCCGTCAATAAAATATTTTCATTTAAAACACGATGAGTATAATCGGTAAAATCAAGAGTATCAGAAGTGGAAATATATTTAAATTCATTTAAATATATATTTGTTATACAGGCGCCTTTATTAGAAAACTGTAAAGTATATTTTTTAGTTACTTTTAAAATTTTACGTTCCTCTACAGTTTTTGACAAAATCGATTCATTAAGTTTAGTGTCGTATGAAACAACTGAAGTCTCAGATAATGAAGACGTTTTTTGCGAAGTTTCTGTATTCTGCAATACTGTGCCAAAATTTTCATTTTGTGGCATTTCTCTATTTAATGATGTGCCTGTATCTTCTTTTAATTCAGGAATAGATACCGGGTTATTATATTTTTCCATTACAAACATATTATAAAAAAATATAAGTATAAAAGAAAAAATTACAGCTATTAAAATACGTTTTTCCATTTAAATTATATCGTCAACTCCTCCATCGCAAAACGGATGACATCTAAATAAGCGGTATAAAGACAAATATGAACCTTTTAAGATACCATATTTATTCAATGCTTTAATTGCATAATCCGAACAACTCGGATAAAATCTGCATGCAGAAGGCAAAACTTTACTTATTGAAATCTGATAAAACTTTATAACAAGCACTGCACATTTTACAATTTTTTTATATACCATTTTTCAATAAACCTTTTAAAAAAATCAATTTATCTAAAGATTTTACAGTTTCCGAATAATTACGTACAGCACTGTTTTTTCTTGGAATTATAATTAAATCAAAAGAAACAGGGAATTTTTTATGATTCAGTCTGAAATATTCCCTAGCCATACGTCTTATTTTGTTTCGTTTAACTGCGCTCAAACTATACTTTTTAGAAGCTATTATGCAGATTCTTGAGAAATCAAGATTATTCTGCCGCGCATACACTACAAAATTATTATCAGAAACAGATTTCCCATTATTGAAAACATTAGAAATATCGTTTTCTTTTGATAATCTGTAATGTTTGTGAAACTTAAAATCAGGCATTAAAATATGTAACGTCTATTTGGAAAGCGTTTTTCTGCCTTTTGCTCTTCTGCGGCTTAATACTTGTCTGCCTTTACTGGAAGACATTCTTGTTCTAAACCCATGTTTATGCTTGCTTTTTAATTTACTCGGTTGAAATGTTCTTTTCATTGTTAATTTTTACACTCCTTAAGTGATTCATTTATATTTTCAAAATTGAAATTATTTTTTTAAAAAAGTCCTGGTATGTTTAATCCGCCCAAACCTTTTGTCAATCCGCCAAAATTTTGTTCAGTTGCCTGAGATAACTTTTTATTTCCGTCCTGAAAAGCCGCTATAATAGAGTCCTCCAGCAATTCAACATCATTTGGATCTACAATATCTTTATTTATTTTAATAGATTTTAATTCTCCGTCTCCTGATAAAATCAGTTTAACCATACCGCCTGCTGCAGTTCCTTCAAACTCCGATGACTTCAATGATTCCTGAGCTTTAGCAAGATCTTCCTGCATTTTTTTAGCTTGTTTCATCAAATTAGGCATTCCGCCGCCCATACCGCCATGAAATTTTTTAGACATAAATAATTAACCTCTGATTCAATTTGAATTATTTAAAAATATTTCAAACAGTTTTAACATCAACAATAGATCCTCCAAAAATATTCAATGCCTGTTTTACAGAAGGATTGTCAATCAATTCTTCTTTTTTTGAAGATGACGCTTTTTTTCCCTGTTTTAAAGAATTTTCCTTTTCAAATCTTACTGATTGCCTTACATTAAATCCTTTTAAAAACTCATTTAATTTATTTACAATTTCTGAACTGTTAAGTCTGTCAAAATACAGGCTTTTAACTTCAGCTATTATTTCAGTTTCTGTAATTGAAATAATATTTGTTTTTTTCAAATATTCGCCTAAAGGTCCTTCCAAAGTTAAACTAAATTCTTCAAATAAAAGTTTTATATTATTTAAATCATTAAAAGTGTCAATATTTTTTTTTTGTTCAAAATATATCCCCTTATTTTCTTCTGAATTTTTTTCAGCGTTAAAATCTGAAGAAATATCATCTCCTGTATTATTAAAACCGGCAATATTATTATTTGAAATATTCAATTTTCCTGAAGAAATCATCAACTCAAGTTTTTTTATATGTTCTTTAACCTCATCAAAATCAGGTTCATTAATCAAACGTAGTATTTTAAAAAATGTAATTTCAAAAAGCATATTAGTAAAAGATGTGAATTTTAAATCACGCATAAAATTAAGCAATTCTTCGATTATTTGAATTATTTTATTAGACGAAATCTTTTTTGATAATTCCGTAAACCTCACATCTTTATTTTTTTCTTCTGATTTTATTTTTTTAAAATACAGCATATCTCTTAAAAATTGAACATAATCTTTTGAAAACTGGTTTATATCATACCCTGCATTTATAATTTTTTCTATAATGTCAAATGTTTTTTTATGATTTAGAGTAAAAAGATTTTCGGATAATTCATACAAGGTTTGCTGAGGAGTCACTCCAAGTGTTTCTCTTACATCTTTTAAAGTTACTGTTTTTCCGGAATATGACAATACATGATCAAGAAGACTTTCAGAATCACGCATACTGCCTTCTCCCAGTTTGGCTATTTCTGAAACAGCGTCTTCATCAAAATCAATTTTTTCTTTTTTTAATATTTCAGTTAATTCTTTCACAATTTCATTCAAACTTATTTTTCTAAATTGATATATCTGACATCTTGAAATAATAGTTTCAGGAACTTTATGCAAATCTGTAGTGGCAAAAATAAATATTGAATGCGCCGGCGGTTCTTCCAGAGTTTTAAGCAATGCGTTAAATGCGCCCTGCGACAACATATGAACTTCATCTATAATATAAACCTTATATCTTCCTATCATAGGTTTAAAT
>JAGOBX010000230.1 GCA_017999075.1 Candidatus Babelota bacterium
CCATCTTCATTTAAAAAACGATATGATAAAACCTGTCATCATCATAACAATAACAAAAGCTCCCACAAGAGGATAAAAATATCCGCCTATCAAAAGTATTAAAGTTATCCACGACAGAATAAGCTGAATCTTTTTTCGGCAGTCAACATCTTTTTTTATTTTTTCTTTATCTTCCATAAATATTTACCCCATAAAAAATTAAAATTAATTTTTCCGTATTTATATATATATAATATTTTGTAAAATGTAAGTTTAAATAATTAAACTATATATTTTCATTATGATATATATAATGCTATCGCATCACATATCATCATATATTGCTCCAACCAAATCAAGTTCCAGTTTCAATTCAGGATTATTATTCCAATTATTCATCCTATTTTTTAAATTCGCATGTACTTTTTCTTTCAACTTAATAATTTTCTGCCATTGTTCTTTGGTTAATATTTTTTTCACTGCAATGCGAAACTCTATACTTTTGTTTCTGACTTTTAAACCTATATCAGTTACCTCATCAGCTTTTTTTATAATCATTTTTTCTTCAAGAGGCTCATGATTTTTCCAAATTTCAAGCAATTCATCTTTCTGTTTCATAAGCTGTTTTGATAATGGATTTATTGTTTTTCTCAACTCGGATTGAAGCTCTATTATCTGTTTTTTTTGTTCTGCCGTAAGATCAAGATAATTCGATATAACTGGACGTTCATCATTATCTTTAACGGCATTTGTGTCTTCAAAACATAATACTGAATTCACAAATACAACTAACATAAATATAAATAATATTGAACTTATTTTTTTCATAATTTTTCCCACCTTTATAATAAAAAAAATATATTTTCAATAAAAATATTTATTGACAATTCAATTTTACTATAATATATTTATTAAAAAAAAGCAAAAAAATATTTTTAAATTTTTAAAACAGTGGTGATTATTGTGGAAGAAAAAAATGGTAATCTGCATAGTGTGAGCACAAGGACAGCCCGCAATCTTGCAACAACAACAAAAACAATACCTCAAATGACTGCAATAAGCCCAAGATGGCTTCTTAAAATGCTTCCATGGATAAATGTCGAAGCAGGAACATATCGCGTAAACAGAAAAAAAATTATAACTAAAAAAGATATGAAAATAAATATTGATGTTGGTGCTGAACAGATACAATTAAAACCCGAACAATTAACTTCAATAGCTTCGTTTCTTGATTTAGATGAAAATTTAATGAAACTGCTTATCTCAAAATTTGAGGTTGAAAAATTTGATGTTGGTCAAAAACCTATTCCAATCGGTGAACAGATAAAATTTTTTATAATAGCAAAAGGAAAAATCGAACTGCATAAAATAGGTTCATTTGGTCAAAAAATTGTTCTTAAAGTACTATCTGACGGCAATTATTTTGGAGATTTATGTTTTGTCGGAGAACAACTTGGTCAAGTTTATGCGAAAGCATTATCACCATGTATTCTTCTTTCAATGAAATCAGAACAATTCCAGAAGTTTATGGAAGTGGTTCCTGATATAAGAGAACGTATGGATACAGCGAAAAAAAGAATGGAAAAACAATCAGAGTTATCTGATGAATACGGAGAAAAAAAAATAAATGTTTCATCTGCATATGAAGGAGAACCTGATATTTCAGAAACATTTATTGACTACGAAGATGAACCATTGGAATATCCATTAAGCATAATTCAAAGTATTTTAACAGTTCATACAAGAGTAACTGACATTTATAATAATCCTATAAATCAGCTGCGTGAGCAGTTAAGACTGACCATTGAAGCAATGAAAGAACAACAAGAACGTGAAATTATTTGTAACCCTGAATTCGGTTTAATAAATGCGGTATCTTCGTCCTCTCATATAACAACAAGAGGCGGTTCTCCAACCCCTGATGATATGGATGAATTATTAACGAGAGTGTGGAAAAAACCTTCTTTTTTTCTTGCTCATCCGCGCGCAGTGGCAGCATTCGGAAGAGAATGTACCCGCAGAGGAGTTCCACCTGTAGTAACAGATAAATTCGGAAGTCCTTTTATAACTTGGCGCGGAGTACCTATAATACCATCAGACAAGGTTCCTGTTGACGAGCGTGGTATGACAAAAATATTATTAATGCGTACAGGCGAAAGTGAGCAAGGTATAGTCGGATTACATCAAATAGGTATACCTGATGAAGTGATGCCGGGATTATCAGTGCGTTTTATGGGTATTAATAAAAAATCAATTGCTTCCTATCTTGTTACTCTGTATTTTTCTGTAGCTGTACTTGTAGATGATGCGTTAGGCGTCCTTGATAATGTTGAGGTATCTAATTATTATGAATATAAATAATATTGATTATCCTGGAACACCTCAGGATAGTTCCGAATATTCAGAACTTGATAATATTGCCAAACAGCTTTATTCTCAAATTCCAGGTTCAAGTATTTCATCTGAGCATATGAATTCGGCAGGTGTACCCGTTACTTTCGATGACATAAAAAAAATGTTATTTTCCGATAATGCAGCATTTTGCAATTCAATATCCGGAATTTCTAACAGTACTATTGACAACAATAATTTTTTTGCAGGGTCGCCGAATTCAACAAGTTCATCTTCTCTTCCCGGATTATTTGATTTGAAAAATATCAGAAATGATTTTCCTATATTAAATCAAAAGATAAATGGCAGAGATTTAATCTGGTTTGATAATGCGGCGACAACTCAAAAACCCAGGCAGGTAATTGAAACACTTAAAAATTATTATGAAAATGACAATTCAAATATCCATCGCGGCGCACATACACTGGCAAAAAGATCAACAGACAGATACGAAGCTGCTCGCGAAAAAGTGCAATCTTTTATTGGAGCTAAATCAAAAGATGAAATAATTTTCTTGAGAGGTACAACTGAAGCAATAAATCTTGTTGCTCAGTCATATGGCAGAAAATATATTGGAGAAGGCGATGAAATACTGGTAACAAATCTTGAACATCATTCCAATATTGTTCCTTGGCAGATGCTTGCTCAGGAAAAAAAAGCCATTATAAAAGTTATACCTGTAAATGATAACGGCGATATTATGCTTGAAGAATATGAGCGGTTATTGAATTCAAAAACAAAAATTGTGGCTGTAACTCACGTATCAAATTCAATCGGTTCAATCGTACCTGTTGAAACAATGGTTGAATCAGCACATAAGTATGGAGCTAAAGTTTTAATTGACGGAGCTCAGTCTGTTCCGCATTTCAGAGTAAATATGCAAAAAATCAATCCTGATTTTTATGTTTTTTCAGGACACAAACTTTTCGGTCCAACTGGAATAGGAGTATTATACGGAAAATCTGAACTGCTTAAAGAAATGCCTCCTTGGCAAGGCGGCGGAAGTATGATAAAATACGTTTCATTTGACAGCACTGTTTATAATGATATACCCCAAAAATTTGAAGCTGGAACAAACAATATAGCAGGCGCTATAGGATTAGGCGCAGCAATTGATTATTTAAACAACATAAATTTTGAATGGGCTTCAATGTATGAGCAGGAATTAATGGCGTATGCTACTAACTCATTGTCATCATTAAATGGATTACACCAAATAGGAAAATCTTCCCATAAAATAGGAGTTATTTCTTTTATAATAGACGATTTTAAACCTGAAGAAGTAGGCAAATTCCTTGATCAAGAAGGAATAGCTGTACGTGCAGGACATCATTGCGCTCAGCCTACAATGCAGAGATTCAACGTAACAGGTACTGTCAGGCCATCTTTTTCATTCTATAATACGCGGGAAGAAATAGATATTTTAGTCAGCTCATTAAAACGTATGATTAACCGTAAAACAAAAAAAACATTATTTGATTTTTAACTTCAGTTTGGATATTTCGTATATACGGGTTAATAAATCGTGATTTGATTGAGGATTCATTTATCAAAGGGTACATACACCAACCCATAACCAATCGTCTTTTTATTTAAATAATACATAATTTATATTAAACATTAATTTGATAGTGCATTTCGTATCTATTATTGGACTATTAGAAATTTTATCAGTTAAATATTCAAAACCAGACAATATATTACAACTTAATTTATTGGTAATATTATATGAGTAAATCAAAGATAGTGAAGGAATAAATACACCAGGTACTTTATAATTATTTCTGTATGTTGACATTTCACCTTGTTCAACTCCATAGTAATAATTTGCAAATTCACTATTTAAATAGTTAATACTAATTTGAGGAATTAAAATTGATTTTTTATTTAAAAATATTATTTTAGTACTATCTAATCCAAATATAAAACCTTTGTTTCTATTTGAAATGTCAAAACTTATTTTGGGAGTAACAGAAAAATTATATTCTTTCAAATGACAATCATACTGAATTCCTAAATGAATTGAATTTTTCCTATCTTTCATTCCATTTAAAAAGAAAATATCGTTTGATTTATATCCGTTCATAATATAATCAAAATATATCAGCATAGGTTTTTTATTAATTTTAATTCCTAATTCAGTTCCTTTTAAATATAAATTTTTATAAGAAAATTGAATTATCGGAAATATAAATAAATCTTTTTTCTGAGATTTATATAGTGATGATTTAACTCCAGTAATTATCCCTGCAGATAATTGATTTGACTGAAAAGATTCTTCAGAAATAACTTTATTGCTGAATAATAATAAAATAATAATAATTTTAATTGCCGATGATTTAATATACTTTTTCATTTTAGTTTTAAGGATATTACTGATAGATCGCCATCACATTACAGAAATTTTCAAAAAAAATATTTTCAATCAATTATTTTTATATTTCAGTTTCTTATTATTTAACTTCCATAATTTTTCAAAATAATCATTAAAAAATGAAGCAGTAATATCAGTTTTAACGAGTAAATTCGCTTCATTATACTGCATCATGGCTCCGTATCCCCAATTAGTTGAACCTAAAACAACTATATCGTCAACTATAAGTAATTTGGCATGCGTTATTTCTTTAAGCGGGTCAAACCTAACTTCAATTTTATTTTCTTTCAAATATTCCGCAACTTCATAATTATATTTGTTGATCAAATCATTGTAGTCGCTTTGTTCCATCATAACTCTGACTTTTACACCGCGAGCTTCAGCAGATATCAAAGCGTTCAATAATTTATTAATTGGGGAATTTGAAGATTTAGCATCAGAAATTCTCAAACCATACATATAAAGATTTATATATTTATTTGAATCTGAAATCAATTTTAATACGCGAGGAAAATAATTTCTATTGACAATTGGTTCGGCATTTTCAAGTTTTACCAAATTCAATTCAGGATCTTTTGAAGAATCATCCCATAATTTATCAAAGTATTCGGAATAATATAATGCAAGTTTTTCGTTTTTAAATAAAACATTAGTTTCGTTATTATGTAATATTGATTTATAACTTAAATTTGTAGAACCAAGCATAACTTTTTTGTTGTCGAAAATATACATTTTGCAGTGTGTTTTTCTTGCTTCCATATCAAATTTAAAATTTATTTTTAAATTTTTATTTATCTTTTCAAAAGTTTTTTCAGATTTATCTCTGAGTTCAGATTCACAAAGAATATTTATTTTTACGCCGCGAGCAGCAGCTTTATTAAGAGCATCCACAATTTTAAAAATAACTTTATCATTATTAAATTCAAAATGAACAATCTTAATTGATGATTTCGAATTTTTGATTTCGTTAAATAAAACATCAAGATAATTATGTTTGGTAACAGGAATTATGTCGCTGTCAGTTAAAACATCCGCAGCGCCGCAATAATTTTTTGATACAAAAAATAATAAAAATAACAGAAACAAAAACATTTTTTTCATAAAATTACACCTTTTATAATTAATAAAGAATTTATAATTTTATATCAATATGGAATGAATTTACTATTTTTTATTTTTAAAAATCTCAGGAATTTTATTTTCAACTCCGTTAATTATTCGTATTATATTGCTTTTATGCTTCACCACTATTATTAAAGCTAATATGACTGACAGAATTTTCAACTGTAAAGGTTGGTTCCATATATATGTAAAAATCGGATATGTCAAAGCAGCTATGATAGAACCAAGAGAAACATAACGGGTAGCTGCCAGTGTAATCAAAAACACAAGAATTGTAAAAAACATAGGAACAGGACTTACTG
>JAGOBX010000231.1 GCA_017999075.1 Candidatus Babelota bacterium
ACTGCTTCTTTAAAAAAAAATCTTTTATTTTTTACAAAACCTTTTTTTGATTAGTTTTTTTGATGATTTAATCTGAATATTTGAATTGTTGATAATCCAGCAACTTTACTTTAAATTCGTGAAATATTTGGGTTAAATAAAAAAAATAATATTATTTCCTTTCGTATAAGGAAATAATATATACAATAAAGTAAGTTGTTAAGTGAAAAAAAATTAAACAATTGCAAAAATAATACTTTTTTAATTTATTTTCTATCTTGATTTTAACTGTATGCGCGATTTTAATTTTTGATTTTCGCGGCTTGCAGGATTTATTTTAAGCGCTTCGTTTATTTCAACAAGCGCCTTATTATAATCTTTGAGTTTATAATTAATAACTGCCGCGTTATAATAAAGCGCGTCATTATCGGCATCTATACTTTTAAGTTTTTCAATATCTTTTAGCGCGTTATTGAAATCTGACGCATTAACGCTTTTACTAATTTTTTCAAACTGCATTTCCGACAATTGCGTTCTTAATAATTGAATTGTTTTCTCTAATTTTTCTATGGTCGGCCGATATTTATCAGCGTCGCTTAAAAGCTCGCCGTATTTTAAATTTGAAAACGCGTATTGCTTTTCAAGTTCTGCTAATTTATTTGCGTATTCAGCATTTTCTTCTTTTAATAAAAGCATTTCTTTGTCTTTATTATTTGACGCCGCAATAAAATTATTATACTCAAGCGTTACTTTACTAATATCCAATTTCAACTGCTGTATTTGGTTTTCCAAATCCGAATTTTTATTTTTATATTCATCAACAATAGAATATTGAATTTTCAACTGCTGATTAATATTAACAATTTCTTTTTCCATATTTTGATTTTCAATTTGAAAATCAGATATTTGTTTTTCAAGTATGGCGTTTTTTTCAACAATATTTTCAAATTTATTTGTAATTGTTTGATTCTCGGTTGCCAATATAATATTTTTTTGTTTTTCAATTGCGTTTAATTGCAATTCATTTTGTAATTTGTTTTCTAACTCTGTCTTCATTAAAAACATCTTTTTTAAATCAGTCTCAAGTATTTTATTTTCTTCAACCAGCGAAATATTCTTCCGCTTTTCAGCGGCGCTTGTCTGCTTTTCGTCCTCAAGCTGTTTTTCCAACTTTGATTTTTCATCAATTATTACATTATATTTTTTATTCAATATTTCAATAACATTAGTCATATCTTCAAGTTCAACTTTCAATTTATCGTTTATTTCTTCTGATTTGACTAATTGTTCCTGAATTTTTGTATCCATATCATTCTTAACATAAACAATTTTCTCGACTTCATTTTCGATAACAACGGTATCAGTATAAACAAGCGTTTCAATCTTTTTTTCAACTATAACAGGTTCAATTATTTTTTCCAAAATTTCAAAAAATGAACTATCGGAAAAGTCAATACCAGTATTTTTTTTTTCGCCAACACGCCAAAAATATCTGCCGGCCGAAAAAAGAACAATATTTTCTTCAATCTGATCATCAAGCAAATATGTTTCTTTACGATATACTAACGGATTAAATTCAGTATCTTTAGACACTTCAAGAATATACTGCGTATTTTGATTATCTGAATTCCAGATAAAATTAATTTCGGCGGCTGTCATTGCGATTTTTTCAACCGGAAAAATTAAAACCGGCGCCGTATAAGCAGCCGCTATATTCAAGAACAGCAGCATAAAAAAAACAAATAATAAATTAAATGTTTTATTGCAATTTTTTGTTTTTTTCATATAAAATTCTTTTCCCATCTTTATCAAACCCTTTCACCGTATAATAATATTCGACGCGATTATCGTCAATATCAATTTTAAATTCATCAGTTTCAATTATTTGTTTGTGATACGGTTTTTTCATATCAGAACTTTTATATACTTCAATAATTACTATCTCGCTTTCATTCCTGTCAAATTTCAGATTCACGGTTTTAAAAACCGAAAATTCCGGAGCAGTCCGCCAATCACTTATATCATTAGTTGTATTTTCAATTATTCTATAACGCCAGAAATACTTGCCGTAATCTAATTTGACTGAATATTTATCAGCTCTTACAAAATAATTTAAAATATTTGCGTCATCAAAATTTTCTGTATTACAAATTTCAATTTCAACCGCATTACTGTCAAAATTATTTATAATAAAATTAACATCTTCTTCTGCAGATATTTTATTTTTTTCTAATGAAACTATGGTAATAATATCTTTCCTAACAGGTATGAATCTTGTAATTTTTTCAGTTATTTTAGGTTGAATTGTTTTATCAGTTGTAACAGCGGTTGACTTTTCAGTCAAGTTTTCTTTTTTTATATGCGCGGCAACAGGAAATTTGCCAAAATTATAAGCGAAGGTAATCTTATGCGAATTATCAAAATATTCATATGGAATATACGCGTAATTAATATCAATACCATTCGTTAAATTCAAATCAAACCCGAGCGAAAAGCCGCGGCTCGCGTCATTTGCGCCGTCAAGTCCGCATCTGATTTTAAATATATTATTCAAATTATATTCTGCGCCTATAAAAATATTTTCATCCTGATTGCGTATTTTTTCTATATCCAAAAATAAACCGAGCCGTTCATCAAAAATATAATACGACGCGCCCAATCTAACAAGCAGCGGCAAGTCTTCGCTTTTAGTCTGATATTTAATTTGACTGCCGATATTCTGTAATGTCACTCCAATCGCAACTGAATATTCTTTCAGTAAATATAAAGCTCCTAAATCAATAGCCACAGCATTCCCACTATGACTTTCAAGTTTTTCATTAAAAAATTTTAAACCAACGCCAGTATAAACATCGCCGATTTTAGGCGTGCCGAGATAACACTTAACAAGATAACTTTTAGCTGAAAAACTGCCGCCGGCTGAACTATAAGTTGTTCTATCAAAATCGCCGTAATCAAAATAATTTAAACCAAAATAATATCTGTGATCTTTATAATTATTAATAAAACTAATATTTTTCTGACTCATAGATTCGAGATATTCATTATGCGAAAATCCGATTGTTTTATTTTTTAAAAGCGACAAATACGCCGGATTAAGTTGGATAAACTGCCAATTAGGTTTTAATAGGCCTGCGCCTGCATTTCCTGAAGCATTAATTGCCGCTTCAGGATATACAAGCAACGCCTCACCGGAATTTGCGCCCGCGCTGCCGCTGGCAAATAATAAACAAGGTATTAAAATTAATAACATCAAAATTCCTAATGTTTTTTTCATATTCATACTCTCCAGTTATAAAAACAATTTTTTATATGACTACACACCGCATAAAACGGATTTTTTTTTACCACGAATCCAACAAATTTTACGAATCAATTTATAAAAGTATTCTTTCATATTTTAATTCTGTATGTTCACCAAAATTAACAATTATACCAAGTTTATTTTTTGTTGCTTTCAGATAATTAAAGACCTGCGCTTTATGCTCATTTAATATTGCCGATACAGCTTTAATTTCAACTATTATCTTATCATAACAAATAAAATCCGGCTTATATTTCTGTTTTAATTTTCGATCTTTATAATATATAATCAATTCTGTTTGTGGAATATAAGGGATATGTTGCTCAGAAAATTCTATTTCAAGACATTCTTGATATACACTTTCTAAAAAACCACCACCCATTTGATTATAAACTTCGAAACAAGCTCCAATTATTTTATAACTCTCGTCCTTAAATAACACTTTTGTCATCATAATCTCCAAAATTATTCGTTAAATTCGTTAGATTCGTGGTTATTAATTTTCAAAATATTATCTGACAATTACAAATTTTCCTGTTTTATGACCTGTCGGCGATGTAACTACAAACAAATAAACGCCGCTCGCTACTTCTCTGCCCGCGTCATTTTTGACATCCCATTGATACTTGTTTGATGTAGTATTATTCAATGATTTTTCCGTTACCAGCGCGCCGCGCAAAGTATAAATTTTTATAGTCGCATTTGCCGGCAGATTATCAAAAATAATACCGCTATTAGCATTGCCGCTAAAATAATTTCTGCCGGTTTCATCAATGTCGTCATTAGGTTTAAACGGATTCGGACGAACAATTACATTTGCCGCGTTAACGCTTGGCGCTGTGCTGGTCAGCATAAAAAACGATAAATGATTCGCTTTCGCTTTTACGGTTTTCTTTTCTTTATTATTTTCTATTATCTCGCATTCTTCCCATGTTTCAGTTGTGGTTGAATATGTCATCAGTTTAATTTCATTTTCGCGGATATTTGTCCCATCGATAACACCGTCGTTATTTGCATCCGCATAACTTAATTCAATCTCCATTGTTTTTCCGTTTGCGAAAGTATTAAACTGCGAATCGCCGGTAGTTAAATTTATTTCTATCGGCATAGAAGCGAGTTCGCGGTTTAAAACATTTAACGCCTGTTCTACATCGCTATCATTCTGACTGCGCTGCTGTATTTGTAACTGCAAATTTGCGGGCTGTGTTTCCGCGCCGAGAATATTCTGCGCAACTGTTACGCCGACCTTATTTTTATTGCCTTTTTCATCAACGCCTGCAAGCGTAATATTCGCAGTATCGTCTGCAGCAAGCTTCGCAGTTGTTTTTGCTTTATTATCTGATGTTTTTTCGTCTTTCTTCGACCAGTTTAAATGGTCAATATCAAAATTCTGCATATCGGCGACAACAAAAGTTTCTGAATTATCTGCAGCCGTATAATAAACTTTTATACGCGTCATATACGCGCCAGACGGATATGCGCTTAAATCCGCTGTTACTACCCACGGATGCGAAACCGCCGGATTCGGAAAATTCGTCAAATCATTCGATGTAATAGTCTGCCATTCATAAAGTTCCGGTTCTGATTCCACATCTGTAGAATTATCCTGCGCTTTTGCAATTTCAAATTCTACTTTCAAACTAAGATTTTGATAATTTTTTGAACGGCTGCCGCGCTGTGAAATATAAATTTTATGTCCTTCGTTTGGTATCAACGGAACAGTAGCAGTCCATAAATAACCGCTGTCAACTATACCCCCGTAATTTAAATTATGAATATTTGGATCGCCAGAATTATTCTGTCTAATACCTACAAAATTCTCGTCTAAAAATATAAAAGGGCTGATTTCTGTAGTATAAACATTAACAATCGTCTGATTGCCGGCGTCTATAAATTCAACATAATCATTCGGATTACCTTTTTTGGCAGGGTCTTCTTTTGCCGCATTTTTTATATGCGCGCGCGGCATCCATTTATTAGTTTCAAATATTTTCTCAACAAGTTCGGACGCTTCGGCGATAAAACTATAATTGTTGCCGCTCACCGCCTGATTCTTTTCCGGCGAAGCAATCTTTATTTCAGGCAATTCTACTGGTTTATAATAAATCGGTCTAACAACAAGTATATCCTTATTTTTTTCTTCAACTCCTAAATTATTTTTTGCTCTCACCACAAACCGATAATCAGTATCAGTCAAATTTGTTATAACAAAAAATAAACTGTCAGAATATAAAACGCTGTCTCCTGAAAGAACAGAAAGCGGCGCATCAAAATTCATTATGCCAGTTCCGCTATCCCAATATAATCTGTTTTCAATAATATTTTGGCTTACTGATTTATCCCACTCTAATTTGCCGGTAAAATTTTTATAATCAATAAATCTAATATTCCCCGGCGCTTCAGGCATATTGCTTATTATCCGCAATTCAGCCGGAGCCGATGTATTGATGAGCAATGTATCAACATAAAGCTTTGAAACAAATTGCAGCAGTTCGCCTGCAATTCCGCTATTGCTGTCAATCTGAACTTCCAGATAAATATCAATCGCCGTATCAGAATATATCTTATCAATATCAAACAATAATCGGGTTTCAAACCCGGTGTTTGTAATACTGACAGGCGCAGGATACGCGCTGCCGGTTTTATATGAAGAATAACGCGGCAGAATTATTTCAATCTTAGTTTTATTTAAATCGCTTGATTCAAGATTTACAGTTTTCACATTTAATGTTACGATATCGTTAGGGAAAGCTTCTTTATTTGAAGTTATCTGCGGTCTATTATTTTCCAGTTGAGTTCTCGTATTTTTCACAACATTTTTATCAACCGGATAATCATACCAGTTAATTTTTGAATTGTATCCGCTTAACCGCCAATCTT
>JAGOBX010000232.1 GCA_017999075.1 Candidatus Babelota bacterium
CATGGATACCATCATCAGGATTGGAGCCGTGCAGAAGCTGAGATAAAAGCTGAACTTGAAAAATCTTCGATTTCTCAGGTTGCTGCAAAACAAGAAGCTGAAGTTGAAAAAAAAGTTGAACAAGAAAAACCAGTTCAGAAATCAACTGTAAAAACAGAAAAAAAATCTGCTGAAAAATCTGAAGCGGATAAGAAAAAAACTGCGGTTATAAAAAAATCTGCTGAAAAAAAAGCATCGCTTAAACCAATTTCAAATTTGAAAATTGCAAAAAAATCTACTAAAAAAATAAGTAAACTTTTTTAGCGGAGTTGTGGTTTATGCGGTTACAAAAAAGCCGGTTATAATTTTAATGTTCAAAAATGTTTTCTTTTAATTGAAATTATAACCGGCAATTTTTTTAGATTTTAAACATGCTTATCAAGTTTTTAAGTTCTGATGATATTTCCATAAGCTGAATTGCCTGGTTTGCAACTTTTTCAGCGGATTGAGCATTTGATTGGGATGTATTATTTATTTCACTTATAGCAATATTTATCTGAGAACTTCCTTTATTCTGTTCTGCCATTGAATATTTAATGTCGTTTGTAATATTTTTGACATTTTCCATTGATTTGACAATAATCTCAGTATTTTTAATTTGTTCGTTTGAAGCTTCTGCCACTTCAAGACTTAATGTTTTTACTGTTTCAATTTGATTTATTATCTGTTTACTTGCAATATTCTGTTCATTCATAGAAATCGAAACCTGTTTAATCAATCCGCTCATTTCTTCAACTTTTTGTAAAATTCCTGTAAGAGATTGGCTGACTTCTTTTGACAAAATGACCCCTTCGTCTGCGAGTTTTGCTCCATCGTTTGTTGACTTTACAGCGTGTTGAGTTTCTAATTGTATAGCTTTAATTATTTCTGCGATTTCTTTAGTGGCTTTCGAACTTCTTTCAGCAAGTTTTCTCACCTCATCTGCAACTACTGCAAACCCTTTTCCGTGTTCTCCTGCGCGAGCAGCTTCTATTGCTGCGTTTAAAGCAAGAAGATTAGTCTGTTCTGAAATATCATCTATAACTTCAATAATAGTTCCGATATTTTCTGCTCTGCTTCCCAGTCCGCTTATAACTGATACAAGAGAAACCATATTTGTCCTTATTCCTTCCATTCCTGCATTTGCTTTTTCAACTGTTTCTTTACCTTTGTAAGCTGCTGTTCCGCTTTCTTTTGCTTTTGAATCGACAAAATTAACATTAGATGTAATGTTTGAAATATTCTGGATCATTTCTTCTATTGCTGCAGAAGCGGAATCAACAGAATTTTTGACATTATCAATAGATTTAGATACGAGTTTTATTTTTTGGGACATTTGATTTGCTGATTCTGTAGTTTGTTCTACAGCATCTGCCTGAGACTTTATATTTTCTGTTATTTTTTCAGTAGTAGAAGAAAATTCGTTTATAGTGGAGGAGGTTTCTTCAATGCTTGCAGCTGTTTCTTCAGATGAAGCCGCAATTTCTCTGACTTTATCATCAAGGATTTTACTCGCAGTTCCGAGTTTGTCAGTTGCAGAAACTACGCTTTTTACAAGCATTCCTATATTATCGACAAATTTATTAAACCAAGCGCCAAGAGTTATTATTTCGTCTTTGCATACAGTTTTATAAACCTTACATTCCTTGCAGCTTTTATATATTCCGTCTTTTATCTTAAGACATTTTACTTCTTTGCCGAACTGCGCGGCATAACTTCCTACGTTAAACCAGCACAGAACTCCGTTCTTGTTGAATTCAGGACAATCTTTATTTTCACAATTCATTATCTTAGAACAGCTTACATTCTCAATAGGATAACGTATGCTTAAATCTCCGCTTGCTCCTTTGGAAAATAATTCGGAAAAATAATTAAGCGGAGTTATTATACTTTTGGTAAACCAGCCTGAAATAAATAATATTATTATAGAAATTATTATAATAAGCGCGAATATGACATTTTTTAATTTATTGACAGATGCAAAAATTTCTTTATCTGCGGCACCTATTGAAAGTTTCCATCCGAACCCTTTGTAATTTCCCGAGCCTTCAGAAGTTACAAATATAGCGGTTTTATCAACTCCTTTAAATGTATATTTAAATACATCTTCATTTTTTGAATTATATTTATCTTGAAATTCAGAGTTGACTATATCTTTAAGATTTTTTCCGATCAATGTTTTATTTGGGTGGGAAATCATCTCAAATTTTGAATTTACCAGATAATAGTATGAATTTGTCAATCCTTGTTTTTTAAATCTTGCATTAGCATATTCTAAAAGTTTCTCTATATAACTCCAATCTAACCGCGCATTTAAATAGCCTACTGTCTGTGAACTTGAATTTTTTACCGGGATGGTAAATTCCATAGTGTATTTCTTTTCTTCACCGAAATATTTGATATGCGCGGAATTCTGAGCTTTTATTTCCCAATCGCGTATAACTAATTTATCTTCTTTAACAGCTTCTTCAAACCATTGTTTTCCGCCGTTTTTTTCACCTATGAATTTTTCAAAACTTGATGCTACATTTTCTCCGTTTTTATTAACGAGAATAAACACCAGAAAATGAGGTTTTGCAGTTTGCCATTTTTTCAATATTTTATTTATATCCTCATACCCGAAATCCATGTCAAGAGTATTAATCAATATCGGGTTACTCGAAAAAATACTTAAGTCAGTAAGTATTGAATCAATTGTTTCATCGATTTTTTCAATCAAATTTTTTGTTTCTAAAGGAAGAGGCGAAATAATAGTTTCACTTAACGCAGTTTTGGAAATATTATATGCGATTGTTCCTAAAATAATCATAGGAATAAGAGTCATCGCTAATGTTAAATAAGATATACGTTGTTTTAAATTCATTGTGAAAATCCCCAAAAAATCCGTAAAAATATTTTACTATTAAAATTTATTTAATTCAGGTTCTAATATTTAATACCGGTTTTATCAGCCACTTTTCTTATTACATCTAAATCTTTGTCTGTTTTTTTTGTAAATTTTATTATATTGCCCGGCAACGCGGCCTGTTTCAGAATATCTTCAGGCAACTTAGTTAAAGCATTCTGAACTTTTTCCGCGATATCTTTCGGAATTTGAGAATTACTGGAAAACAGCCATTCTGGATATTTAGAAGTTTCAGCTAAAACTTTTAAATCATTTATTCCTGGAATATCCATTGATTTTTGACGCATCCCGTTTCTGATACACCCGAAATCAGCAGTTTTGCTTATAACAGCCATAATGACTTTTTCTTGTTTATTTTCAGGAGATTCTTTTATCTCACAATCTTTTTTCATATCAATTCCATTGTCTAAAGAATGAGCTTGCTGAAATACATATCCGCCTGCAGAGTCCCAACCTGTTATCCATCCTTTTTTCCCTTTAATGTCTTTAATGCTTTTTATCGAATCATTATCTTTTCTTGTAATAAATTCGCCAAAAAAACCGTTTTTACTTTGAGCTTCGGCTATTACAATATGACCTTTTGGCCGTTCTTTTTTTGCAGCAAATTGAATATAAGTTATAGGATTTGAGTATGCAAAATCAATTTTTCCTTCAGAACAAAGTTTTGTATGTTCTTCAAAATTTTTCGGATAAATAAAATCAAATGTCAAACCTGTTTCTTTCTGCAGGAACTCAATTACAGGTTTCCACGAAGCATAAACTTTATTTTGAGTTATCTGAGGAAGCATTGCAAAAGTATATTTATCTTTTGCATACAATTGACTACACAGTATAATATTAATTAAAAATACAAAAATAAAGATTTTTTTTATAAAATTTGATTTAAACATTTTGGTATTCTCCTTTAAAAAATTTTTTTAAATATATATCATTAATTAAAAAATACAACAATTTTAATTATGGATTCAATTTTAAATCTTTAAACAAAAAACCAAGATATTTATTGATAGTTTGTAAATTAATTATTTTATAATAGAGTATATCATATTTTACTAATCGGTACTTTTAAAATTATCAGAAATAATTTTTGATTTCATTTTATTTTTATCTTCGGAATATTCATTTTCAATTTTAATCAATTCTGATTTTGCTTTTTTTATTATATTTCCGGATATAGCGGTTTCTATAAGAATTTTATATGCTGCAATTTTATATGTAGGATAAACTTCTATATCATTCAAAAACTCAAATAATTCCCGATTATCAAGAAAATAAGGAAGAATTATATTATAATTTTCTATATATTTAGAAGTTAAAGAAAAATTTTTCCGCTGATCCTCAGCAGTTTTTCTAATAATCCGTATAATTTTTTCAAAAAGATATTTTGTTATATTGGTGTTTTCCTTTTTAAAAATGCCCCCGTCAATATTGTAAAATCCGGTATCCATATCATTTTCTTTATAATCAATACTCCCCTTTGCAATAATAATTTTTAATGGATAATCTTTTTGATTTTTATAAAATTCAACGGGATTATCTTCAGTATAATAATATCCATCAAGTAAATCTCTAATAAACATTATTTCAGACTTTGATTTATTAAGTTTGAAAATCATATTTTTTACCGCGATTTCTTTTATTGCACTATTTCTTGTTTTTACAGATAATCTTCCTGTAATAAGATTTAACCTGATTTTTTTAATATTACTGTCAATTCCAGGAAACAATCCTATAAAACCGCTAAAATTGTTCATCCCATATGTTTCAATTTTTATCAAAGTATTTCTGTAACATTTTACAATATTTCCTGAAATGTTTAAAATTATATATCCTGTATCACCGCAATATATTTCAGAATTAGTATAAAGCTCCGAACTTTCAAGCAGTTCTTCAAATCTCTTGCTCGAAGAAAAATATTTATCTGTAAATTTAAAAAAATAGGTGTTTGATGGGGAATAAAACAACGAATTTTTAAAATCAATAATGTCTATTTTATTGTTAACAGGAAAAAACAATATATAACAAATTAATAATATCAAATCAAAAAAAAGCGAGACCATAATAATTTTTTTTACGGCATTTTTCCGATTAAAAGAAATATTGTTTTTTTGAAACTGTATAAAATCACAGTGAGGGCAGAATATTTTTTTATATTTTTTAATTGAAAATAACGATGGTACAAGTTTGCCGCAATCTGAGCATTTATCTATATTGCCTTTATATTCAAGCGCCTGATTCAAAACCGCATTATTATGTTTCTTTATTGTAATCTCAGAAAAAAAATCCCTGCAGTCTGACAATTGTATCCAATTTTTACAATTAGAACTTATTTCAATATACTCATTTCTATATAACCATATTATTTCAATTGTAAAAGGTCCTGATATTTCACCATTGCGTTTAATAAAATATTTTTCATTCATATTTTTTTAACCTCTCCGCAAGATGTGAAAACCTCCTGTCAGCAAGATTTCTTTTAATCCCGTAAAACAAAGCTTTTGTGTCACCTATTATAACACAAATTTTTTTTGCTCTGGTTATGGCTGTATAAATAAGATTTCTTGTCAAATTTACATAATAATCCATTGTCATAGGAAGAATTACGCAGTCAAATTCACTCCCCTGACTCTTATGAACAGTTATAGAATAAGCCAGTGCGCATTCATCTCCGTCTGCAGGAGAATAATTTACTATCGTATCATCAAACCTCGCAATCATTATATTGCAGTTTAATTCATTCACATTATTTTTTTCAAGATATCTGGTTATGATCTGTTTATCAAATGAGCTATCAACAAGTTCATCAAATCCGCTTCCGGTTGCAATTACTTCCCCGATATCTCCATTCATAATATTTTTATTATAATTGTTTTTTAATTGTATTATCCTGTCTTTTACTCTATAAAAAACATCACCATACTGAAAATATGAGCCGTTTTCCAATTTCCCATGAATTTTTTTTTGAATTTCAATATTTAAATTATCAACTCCGAGAATTCCTTTATATACAGGAGCAAGAATCTGGATATTATCTCTTTTGAATCCGTATTTAGGTAAACGACTGTCAAACAAGTCAATTATTTCATTCAACGTATTTTTTTTATCTTCATTTGAAATTAGAAAAAAATCCGAATCTTGTGAATTACTTATAAGTAAATTCCTATTATTTATAATATTATGAGCATTAAAAATAATCAGAGATTTTTCGTCCTGG
>JAGOBX010000233.1 GCA_017999075.1 Candidatus Babelota bacterium
AATATTTTTTTCCTTTTATCTGAAGGTCATCTACAATCTTTATTGCATTTGAAACTGAAGTTGGATTTGCATTATAACAATCGTCAATAATGGTTATTCCTTTATGCTTTACTAATTTCAATCTTCTTCCTGAAGGCTGAAATTTTGATAATGCTGATTTAATTTGGCTTGATTTTATTTTAAAATGTTCTGCAATAGCGCAGGTTATTAACAGGTTATAAACATTGTGGAAACCGAGTAAAGGCGAATTTATAAATTCATTTTTATACTTAACTCTGTACATCCCATTTATATTTTCATATTTTTTGAAAGTAAAATCTGCATCTTTAGAAAACCCATATTTTATTTTTTTCATTTTAAATTTGCCCGCAGAATTTCGTATATATTCATTATCCCAATTCAAAAATGCTGTTCCGTTTTCACTAAGATTTTTCAATAGTTCGCATTTGGCGTTAGCTATATTAGTCATTGACTTCAATCCTTCAAGATGGACAGGTTCAACATTAGTCAATACAGCTATATCAGGTTTAATAATTTTACTTAAATAATCGATTTCTCCCTTATGATTCATCCCTACTTCTGAAAGAAGTATTTCTGCATCATCAGTCAGTTTAAATACAGTCAAGGGAACGCCGATATGATTATTAAAACTTCCGGCATTGGTAACAACATTAAATTTTGTTTTTAATACGCAATTAATCATATCTTTTGTCGTTGTTTTTCCGCAGCTTCCTGTTACTGCTATTGTTATGATTTTAAATTTAGATTTATAAAATTCTGCTAATTTTCCCAAAAATAAAACAGTGTCTTTAACTATTATTTGCGGAATTTTAGCATTAATTTTATTATGGACAACTACAGCTCCAGCGCCTGATTTTACAGCAGTATTGACAAAATCATGACCATCAAAGTTTTCTCCTTTTATAGCCAAAAATAAATCGCCTTTTTCAACTTTTCTTGAATCCGTTTCTATTTTATTTATTTTTTGTTCTAACATTTCTGCAGGAATGTTTTTATACGCGCCTGATAATTCAGCAGCCTCTTTAAAAGTTAATTTCATCTCAAATGTTACCTCCTGCAAAATTTTTAATTTTTGAACGATTTCTTTGTTTTAATAAATTTCATAGCAACTTTTTTATCATCAAACTCTATAGTTTTATTCCCTATTATCTGATAGTTTTCATGTCCTTTTCCGGCAATTAAAACAATATCGTTTTTACTTGCAGAAATTATAGCTTTTTTTATTGCTTCCGTTCTGTTTTCAATAACACAATAATTATTATATCCCTTGCACCCTGTTTTTATTTCGTTTATTATATCAGTAGGTTTTTCGCTTCGAGGATTATCCGAAGTTATTATTGCATAATCACTTTTATCTACCGCGATTTTTCCCATCAACGGCCGTTTCAATCTGTCTCTGTCTCCGCCGCATCCAAACACTGTAATAAGTTTATTCCCTGATTTTAATTTCGTTAAAGCATTTAAAACATTTTCCAAAGCATCAGGAGTGTGCGCATAATCAATAAATATATGAATTCCGTTTTTCCCTTTCACTTTATCCAAACGTCCTGGAACATTACAGAATTTATTGATCAGCTTTACAAACACATTTTCTTCAATCCTCAAAAATTTTGATAATCCGAATACGGCTAAAATATTATATATATTGTGATGTCCTATTAATTTTGATTTTATTTCAATAACTTTGTTTTTATATTTAATATGAAATTTATTTGCTGTCAATGAGCATTCTATAGGAATTCCTGTAATATCAGACTTATTATTTATTGAATAAGTTATTATTTTTTTTCCAAAACAATTATCTATTATATTTTTAAAATATTTATCGTCGTTATTAACTATTGCGGTTCCGTTTTTTTTCATGTATTTAAACAGCATTGATTTAGCATTAATATAATCCTGCATAGTTTTATGATAATCAAGATGATCCTGAGTCAAATTAGTATATACAGCGCAGTCAATTTCCGATAAATCAAGGCGATTTTGTTTAATAGAATGCGAAGATATTTCCATCACTGCATATTCAGCTTTTCTGTCAACAGCTTCTTTAAATAATTTGTATAAAACAAATGGTCCTGGAGTTGTGTTATTTATTTTAAAAATTTTTTTTCCTATGTTAGCGTTTATAGTTCCGATCTGCAGACATTTTTTTCCTGAATTATTTATTATATATTTTAACAATGTCGCAATCGTGGTTTTACCATTTGTTCCTGTAATCCCGATTATTGTTAATTTTTTTCCTGGATTTCCATAAAAATTTTGACATAATTTAATAATTGTATCTGTTATATTTTCTTTATCAGGAACTCTTAAATATATTATATTATCGTAATATTTTTCAAGTTCATAACTATGAATAACCGCTTTGGCGCCGAGCTTTATCGCCTGGCAAATAAAATTATGCGAATCAATTTTTTCACCTTTTTTTGCAACAAATAAAAATTTTTGTTTAACCTCAGCAGTATTGTCGGTAATTCCGGTTATGTCTTCATTTACATAATTTTTTTTTATAAAATCAATATTTTTTATTAGTTCACTTATTTTCATTATTTCACTTTTATAACAATTACTTTTTTATTTCTATTTTCTTCAAGCCCCATTTTATTTAATGCCAGTTCTTTTATTCTACCGGGATTCTCGAGTTCTACTTTTTCTATAAGAATTCTTTTTTTTTCGTTATCAAGAGCAATTTTTTTATCCTGAAGCCGTTTAATCTGAGCTTTCAGATTTATAAATTGTTCTTCCTGAAAAGACATATATCCTATTAAAACAAATAATATTACTGCCATAAGTATAAAACTTGAATACATTTTCCAATCGTTTTTCCATCCGCTTATAAATCCTGAATATACTGATTCAACATTTTTTCTGATATTTTTCAGATTGTTTTTTTTTTTCTTAATTTTATTCATGTTATTTTATAGTATGACTGTTCATATTTCCGGTTTTTTCTAAAACTCTTAATTTTGCGCTTCTGCTTCTGATATTTAAATTTAATTCGTCATCGTCAGGGTCAATAGGTTTCCTGGTTAATATTGAAAATTCAGATTTATAGTTCAAATTATCAGGAGCAAGATGTTCATTGTTGACAAGGTATTTAAAAGTATTTTTTACAATCCTGTCTTCTAAAGAATGAAACGATACCACTGCCAGCCTTCCGCCCGGTTTTAACGAATAAGCTGCTGTTCTTAATGTTTCATCAAAATTTTCTAATTCATTGTTAACTGCTATTCTCAATGCTTGAAATGATCTGGTTGCCGGATGAACTCTGTTAGAATTAAATTTTTTTGGTTTTGGTATTGATTTCAATATTATTTCAGCAAGTTCCGAAGTTGTGGTTATTGGTTTGTTTTTTCTGAAATCAACAATATTTTTAGTTATTCTTCGTGAAAATTTTTCTTCTCCATATTTATAAATTATATCTGCAATCTGAGTCTCAGAATAATTATTTATTATTTCATATGCCGATAAAGATTGGGTTCTGTCAAGACGCATATCTAATTTAGAATTAAATCTAAAACTGAATCCACGGTCAGGAGTATCAAGATGAACTGAACTTATTCCTAAATCAAATATGAAATAATCTATTAAATTGTATAATTTATTTTCTTCAATAATTTTATCAATTTTATTGTAATCGGAATTCACATATTTTACATTGTTAAAATTATGCAATGTCTTTTTTGCAATATTTATCATTTCTATATCTTTATCCATACCGTAATAAACTATTTTTTCATTTTTTTCCAGTAAAGATAATGCATATCCGCCTGCTCCAAGAGTAGCATCAAAAATTATTCCGCCATCTTTAACATGCGAAAATTCAATTATTTTCTGTAATAAAACCGGTATATGCAGACTCGGCATATATTTACCAAACTATTATATTAAATTTTTAAAACCAACCAAAAAAGATTTATCAATAAAAATAACTTACATTTCTTCAAGCAAATCTTCTATATTTTCAAATGATTCTGTCTCATTTTCCCAATTTGATTTATTCCATAATTCAATTCTATCGCCTGCCCCAACCACTATAAGTACCTTTTCAATGTCCACCATTCTCAATAAATTCTGCGGCAATAATAACCTGCCGTGATTATCAATAACTCGCTTCACTGCAGATGATGTTAAAACTCGTTTTAGTTTTCTTATCGCCTTTTTTTCTATGCCATCTTTTAAATTCAGTTGCTGCCCGCAAAATTTTCTGTATCTGTCTTCTGTAAATACGTACAGACATCCGTCAAGTCCTTTGGTTATAACTAAAAGTTTTCCTTTAAGAATATTTCTATATTCCGCCGGAAACGAAAATCTGTTTTTATCATCTATGGCAACTTCATAATTGCCTAAAAAATCATCTGAAAACAAATTATCCATTTTATCTTCTTTTTCCATTGTTCCCCACAATATCCCACTTTGCTCCACAATTTTAAAATTTAATTATATTTTGTCAATAGATTTTTTTATTTAATTTTTGGTGAGGTTATAACCTGAATTTCTTTATATATTTGTAACTATGTGGAAAAAGGCTGAAAATACAGGCAAAACAATAAAATTCATAATTGTAATTTGATTATATTATAATTGTGTTTTTTTCAAAAACACAATATTTTCAGGATTTTTTTAATATAGTCATTGAAAAACCGGAAATTCAGGTTATAAATATGATGGTATTCAAAAATTAAAGAAAATCTTAAAAACACTGCTTGAGTCAAATTACAATTTTGAAATATCGCCGAGTATATCGGAACTGTTTCCAAAATATATTTATATATTTTTTAAATCCCAAATATATAAGCAATTCTATTGAATTGATAAGCCAATTTTTTTTTAATTTCATTTAATAATAACATAATATCTGATGTGAAGGTTGAAACATATGAAAATTGATTAGAGAAAAAAAAATTATTATTTAAATAATTCTCCTGACTTGAAAAAATATTATTATAAGATTTATGAGCTGACACTTTTTTATAAAAGTGATTAGGATTTATTCTTGGCTGAGATTTACAGCTTTTCATAACCGTCGCCTCCTCCCAAAATAAATATTTACTAAATAAAAAACTGTATATCTTTTTAATCCCTATATTTATAATATAACACAAAAATTGCCTAAAATCAAGTTTTATAACAAAAAAATAGTGAAAAGTAATAAAATTATGGCATCATAATATTTCACTAGTGTCCAATAAAACATAAAAATTGTAAAAGGCTTTGCCTTGCAGTAAAATATAGGAATTGACTAAAAGCCTATAAAATACAGGATGCAAAGCCAAGTGCATAATAATACAATGTTGTTTGACAGTATAAAAAAATATAAAGGAAATACTGACGATAAGAAAATAAAAGTTTTATCGCTTTTCAGGGAAGTGATTGAAAAATTAGATGAATGGGATGCTTATTATGATGACTGCGAGTAGAAAGATTTTAAAAAAAACAGAAATCTGCTTGAAGACATTGGTTCATACAGAAACGATGAAATATCATTTAACAACAAGGACGCATTCATTACTGAAAATTGCCTGCTTTTCCTGATATCTTCAAAATTATTGATTGTTTTTTGGTTCGTGTTTGTTTGAGGCCGTCCGTTTAATAAAAATAAAAAATATTAATTCCGGAAATTTAGGGGAATTCGCGATTAATTGAAAATATGATCCGGATTTTTTAATATAAAATTTAAGTTGACTAATTACATATATAGATATATATTTAGTCAATTTAAAATATTTGGTGGAATTTATGATTTCATATAGAACCATTGATGCTTACGGTTTATGGAACAAATTTGAAGAACGTAAATTCGATTTAAAATATATAATTCCGCGCAGGCAGCTGGATGAATTTGTAAAAAGAATCAAATATGAAAGTATTGAAGTAATAATTGGTCCGCGGCAAAGCGGCAAGACAACATTGTTATTTCTGCTGATTGATTATCTCTTAAAAATTAAAACAGAAAAAAAATATATATGTTACATAAATCTTGATACCATACAGGATTATAAAATATTTTCAAATCCGCAACTGTTTATTGAAAATATCCGCGCGGGCTGTAATCCGAAAAAAAAAATATTTGTATTCATAGACGAAATACAGCGTATTCAAAATTCAGGA
>JAGOBX010000234.1 GCA_017999075.1 Candidatus Babelota bacterium
ATAATAAACAAATACTACTAATTTTTTTAAAAAAAATGATTATTATGGAACTTTATATTATACTATAATATTTATTTTGTTGTTATTGTTTGAAAAATCAGATTTAATTTCGGTTTGCTTTTCATCTGCTGAATCATTTTTTTTTATTTTATTATTACGTTTAGGATTTTCTTCAAAATACGGACACGGCATATGCAGCCAATACCAGTTAGAATCAGGAGATTTAAAGCCGAGAGCTTTACATCCGTATTTATGAATATGATCATTATATCTTATTTGAAAATTTTTACATTTATAACATACTAACATATATCATAAAAATTAAAATTTGACAGATTTTATAGCATTTAATTCACAATATTGAACGCATAATCCGCAAGCGCGACATGATTCTTTTAAAATACTTATTATCCCATTTTTTTTCATTATCGCAGGACATCCGGTAGAAATGCATTTTCCGCATTTAGAACATTTTACCGGATCTATAGAAAAATATACTGGTTTCCCTTTTTTGTTAAGCAGAGCACAAGGCGATTGAGCTATCAATACACTCGGCTTGTTCAGATTTAAATGTTTGTCAACAAGTTCAGAAAATAGTTTTATGTTTAACGGATTAACTACATCAACGCATTCTTCCTGATATCCTATACCTATTACAAGTTTTTTATATTCAATGGCTATAGTATCTTCTCCTGATAAAGTTTTTCCTGTTCCAGGATGCTCCTGATGTCCTGTCATAGCTGTTATCCTGTTATCAAGAATTATAGTTGTTATAGGAGCTTTGTTGTATAAAGCGTCAATAATTCCTGTTATCCCGGAATGAATAAAAGTAGAATCTCCTATTACCGCAACAATTTTATTGAAATAATCAGGGTTGGTTTTTACCATGCCTATAGCTGTTCCAATTCCCGCACCCATACATATACATGTATCAAGAGAATTAAGCGGTTCAAGAGTTCCAAGAGTATAACACCCTATATCTCCTGTAACTATAAGCGATTTTTCCCTTAAAACCGAATAAGCAGCTCTATGAGAGCAGCCTGCGCATAACACTGGCGGACGAGGAGGAACATCAATATTTTTAATTTCAGCATTACATTCAGGTTTATTGTAAAATATTGAACGGATTTTATCCTGATCCAATTCACCTGTTTTAGGAAACCAGGATTTTCCTATAATTTCAACATCCAATTTTAATTTCAATATCTCTTCTTCCAAAAAACCGTCAAGTTCTTCAATTACCACAATCCTGTCTTTTCCTGCGCAAAATTGTTTTATAATTCTATCAGGAACAGGATATACCATACCTAATTTCAATATATCAACGTCTTTGATAACTTCCGAAACATAATTAAATACTACGCCTGAAGTAATAATTCCTGTTTTAGAAAATTTTTCATTTTTATTTTCAGCTTTAATTATACGGTTCAATTCAGACTGATTGTTATATTCCTGAAGTTTTATAAGACGTTCCTCTACAAATTTATGCCTCATTCTTCCAAATGCAGGAATCATAACATATTTCTGCGGTTTTTTTTCAAATCCAGGTTTTATATCTATAACTTTTTTTTCACCAGTTTCCACTATTGTCCTGGTATGTGATAATCTCGTAGTTGTCCTCAAAATTAAAGGCGTATCGAATTGTTCAGAAATTTCATATCCTGACAAAACCATTTCTTTAGCTTCGCTGCTGTCAGAAGGTTCAAGCATCGGAACTTTAGCGAATTTCGCATAATTTCTGCTATCCTGTTCATTTTGAGAACTATGCAATTCAGGATCATCAGCTGCCACCAATATAAATCCTGCTTTAACTCCTGTATAAGAAAAAGTCATCAGAGGATCTGCTGCAACATTAACTCCGACATGTTTCATAGTAACAATTGTCCTGTGTCCTGATATACTCGCTCCTATTCCTGTTTCAAAAGCAACCTTTTCATTAGGAGACCATTGACAGTATACTCCATCGTATTTAACAAGATTTTCAAGTATTTCAGTTGACGGAGTTCCAGGATATCCTGATGCAAATTTGACATCTGACTCATATGCTCCCAAAGCTATCGCTTCATTTCCTGACAACAATTTTTTCATAATAAACTCCAATTCCAGTTTAAATTAACACATTATTATTTATTGCAAATTCTTTCGATTATTTGTATTTCGCTAATATTCCTTCTACATCATCAGGTTTTACCTGACTGAAAACATCTCCGTCTACAAGTACAACAGGAGCTAATCCGCATGCTCCAATACATCTTGTACATTCAAGAGTGAATTTATTATCTTTAGTAGTTTGGTCAAGTCCAATACCTAAAATCTGTTTGAACTTTTCAAGAACTTCTCCTGCACCTCTCACATAACATGCAGTGCCAAGACATATTGAAATAGAATGTTCTCCTTTTTTGTTTAAAGTAAAAAAATGATAAAATGTAGCCACTCCATAAACTGACGATAAAGGTATTTTTATTCCCATAGAAATTATTTTCATTGCATCTACTGACAAATATCCGAACATTTCCTGCGCTTTATGAAGCAGCGGGATTAAATAGCTGTATTTATCTTCAACAGTTCTGTAAGCATTAACAGCATCTAATAATTCCCTGTATTTATTTATATCTTCAGGTTTATGATCTTTAAGTTCAAGATCTTTTTCAAGAATATGATTTTTATATATTCCTGAAGGTTTGCGTTCAACATAATGAGTATGCAGAAGTTTATGCGATATTTCGCTTAATGGATTTTTCAAAAATGTTTTATATAACCTTTGCACATCAGGATTATCATGAGACCTGCGGAATGTCCGTTTTCTATCCAGTCCATACAATGCTCCTGCTCGTTTTATAAGCATTTCCTTTGATAATGGTAAATGAGGCGGTACAGGATATGGCTGGCCTCCTCCTCCTATACATCCGCCAGGACATCCCATTACCTCAACAAAATGATATTTTTTCTCTCCTGATCTGATTTTTTCCATTATTTTATGTGCATTATCAAGACCGTGAACAACAGCAACATTAAGTTTTGTTGAACCTACTCCTATTTCCGCTTCTTTTATTCCTTCAACTCCTCGAATCTGATTAAATTCTATATCTACCAGTGTTTCTCCAGTTACAAATTCAGAAGCAGTACGCAGAGCCGCTTCCATAACTCCGCCCGTAGTTCCGAATATTACTCCGGCTCCGCTTGATAATCCCAGCGGTTTATCAAATTCTGACGAATCCAGGTTTAAAAAATCTATACCTGCTGATTTAACCATCCATGCAAATTCACGGGTAGTTATAACGCAATCAACATATTTATTGTTATTATCATCAACCATTTCAGGTCTGTTGGCTTCAAACTTTTTTGCAGTGCAGCACATAACTGATACAATAAAAATTTTTTCAGGAGGAACATTCAGCTGTTTTGCATAAAATGTTTTTATCAGAGCTCCTTCCATGCTCATAGGAGATTTTGCCGTAGATAGATTTTTCAAATATTCGGGATAAAAATGTTCAATAAATTTTACCCATGTCGGACAGCAGGATGTGAACATAGGGAAAGTGCCGTTATTTTTCAATCTATGAATAAACTCGCTTGCTTCTTCCATTATTGTAACATCAGCCCCAAATTGGGTGTCAAAAACATAATCAAAACCAAGCATTCTCATGGCAGTTGAACATTGTCCTTCATAATTATTCCCTGGCTGCATTCCAAACGCTTCTCCAATAGCAGCACGCACAGACGGAGCCATTTGACCTATAACTATTTTATCAGGACTATCTATTGCATTCCATACGTCACCCGTATTGTCTTTTTCAAGAAAAGCTGCTGTAGGACACAAATTTATACATTGACCGCAATTAACACAAATTGATTCCGAAAATTTTTCTTCAAAAGCAGGAACAACTACAGATTTAAATCCACGGTGAGCATTTGCAAGTGCAGTTACTCCCTGAACTTCTTCACAAACCCTCACACACCGTTCACAAAGAATACATTTGTTCGGATCACGTATAACTGAAAACGAAGATAAATCTTTAGCATAATTTTTTCTTTCGCCCACAAAATGCCTGTGTCTTACTCCAAGATTATAAGCAGCTCTTTGAAGTTCACAATTCCCATCTCTTTCGCAAGTTTGACAATCCATAGGATGATTGTCAAGTATTAATTCAACTATATCTCTTCTGATTCTTCTCAATTTAGGAGAAATTGTTTTAACTTTAATGCCCGGTTCAAGAGGATATGCGCATGCTGCAACAAGATTACGCCTGCCTTCTATTTCAACAACGCATATTCTGCATGCTCCTTCAATACTTAGCGATGGATGATAACACAAACGAGGAATATGAATGCCTATTCTGTCTGCAGCAGCCATAATAGTTGTTCCGTCAAAAACTGTTACTTCGATTCCATCAATAAAAGCTGTTATTTTTTTAGGTTTTTTTGTTTTTTTATTTTTATCATCTGTTTTCGAATCTTTCTTTAACACAGTCACTTTCATCACCCCTGAATTATTGCGTTAAATTTACACGCCTGAAAACAAGCGCCGCATTTGATGCATTTTGAAGAATCTATATTATGAATTTTCTTTGGTTCGCCTGTTATGCAATTTACAGGACATTTCTTTTTACATACTCCGCAACCAACGCATTTTTCCGAAACTATAATATAATTCAAAAGTTTTTTGCATACTTTAGCTCTGCATTTTTTTTCTTTTATATGTTCTTCAAACTCATCCCTAAAATATTTTATATTGCTTAACACAGGATTCGGAGCTGTCTGCCCGAGTCCGCATAAAGATGCAAGTTTAATTGTCTCGCCAAGACGTTCAAGTTTTTCAATATCGCCTTCTTCTCCTTTTCCATTACAAATTCTCTCAAGTATTTCAAGCATACGTTTTGTTCCTTCTCTGCATGGAGTGCATTTTCCGCAAGATTCATTTTGAGTAAAATCAAGAAAAAATTTTGCCACATCTACCATGCATGTATGTTCATCCATTACTATCATACCGCCGGAACCCATTATAGAACCGGTCTTATTTAAAGTATCATAATCAACAGGTGTTTCAAGATACTGTTCAGGCAAACATCCGCCTGAAGGTCCGCCTGTCTGAACTGCTTTGAATTTATGCCCGTCTTTTATTCCGCCGCCTATATCGAATATTATTTCACGCAGCGTTGTGCCCATAGGAATCTCTATCAATCCTGTATTATTCACTTTTCCTGCTAATGCAAACACTTTCGTTCCTTTGCTTGTTTCTATGCCGAATCTTGAAAACCATTCTCCGCCTATTAAAATTATAGCTGGAACATTTGCAAGCGTTTCAACATTATTTATCACAGTCGGATTTCCAAACAATCCTTTAATTGAAGGATACGGCGGTCTTGGTCTAGGCATACCCCGTTTTCCTTCTATTGAAGCAATTAACGCAGTTTCCTCACCGCATACAAACGCGCCTGCCCCTAAACGAAGCTCAACATCAAATGAAAAATTTGTATCTAAAATATTTTTACCAATTAATTTTTTTTCTTTCGCCAGTTTAATCGCATTTTTCAGCCGTTTTATCGCAAGAGGATATTCAGCTCTAATATAAACAAATCCTTTATCTGCGCCAACTGCATATCCGGCAATAGCCATTCCTTCAATAACTGAAAACGGATCTCCTTCAATCGTGCTTCTATCCATAAAAGCTCCAGGATCTCCTTCATCAGCATTACAAATAATATATTTCTGTTTTCCCTCAGCGCGGGACCCGTTTGTCCATTTCTGAAATGTCGGATAGCCGCCGCCGCCTCTGCCGCGAAGTCCTGATTTTTTAATTTCATCAATTACGTCCTGAGGCGTCATATCAGTTAAAACCTTCGCCAAAGCTTTAAACCCGTCAACTTTAAAATAATCATCCAATGATTCAGGATCTATTATTCCGCAATTACGTAAAGTTAATCTAAGTTGTTTATTAAAATAATTATAATTTCCAAAATTTTCAAAAAATCTATTAACCAGCTCATTGCATTCAAACTGATTTTCTATAACTTCAATACCCTTTATCAAATAATCATCGATTATCCTGTCAACAAGTTTTTCATCAGCCTTAGCGTAATTAAGATTTTCAGGCAATATAGATAATATAATATCATTTCCAGAATAATAA